>CAZBZA010000806.1:0-1747 GCA_964495865.1 uncultured Lentimicrobiaceae bacterium | reverse complement strand
TGATCGATAGGAGAGCCTTCGAGAAACACTTTTCCGGAGGTTGGCCTGTCCAAAGTACCGAGGATATTGAGCAAAGTGCTTTTCCCTGATCCTGAAGGACCGACAATAGCAATCCTATTGTTATTTTCTATCAGTAAAGAAATATCATCCAGAACCTTGTTGCGGATATTGGAACCGGCTTGTTCGTAATATTTGGTGATATGTTGGAGTTCGGCTAACATGGGAAGGGTTTGAAGGGTTTGAAGAGTTTCGGGTTTGAAGAGTTTGAAGGTTGTGTGTTTTATTAAAGGCAATTGATGGCAGGCAATTTATTTTGTATTTCCATGTAAATGAGTTGGTTCGATATTTTTCCGGAAGAAAAATATAGTTTTTCGCCAGTTTTTTTTACTATTCTTATAAATGTTTTACTTTCTGTGTTCAGTAATAGTTTGACTTTTTCACCATTCACGGTTTTAAAATATCCTTTGCGTATTTTCCCAAGCGAAAAACCATTTGTACGAAGCGAAATTGAAGGTAAACTATCTGTTAAACAAATGGTTTCAATTTCCGAAATGGCTAACTTTTCACCATACAAGCCTTCAATTCTTATTTCATCAGCTGTGATAATAAGTTTGTTTTCACGAAATCCTGCAGTCAAAAGTACAATTACGAATGCAAGAGCAATAAAGAGAGTTGCAATTCCAATTATGTTCCGTTTCGGGCTTTGACCTTTATAGTACTTTTTCCCAATCCATAAAAACCAGGTGTATGCCAGTAAAGGATATGCTGTTAGAAAAATACCCGCTGCCTCGTCATCAATCAGGATTGAAACTGCCGTTCCTGCAACAAACAGCGAAATTCCCAGGAACAAATGAAATTTCCGAAAAACAGGAATATAGGATTTCAAATCAAAGGTTTGCCGCTCCTGTTCCGTCATCGTATTGTAACCCGATAGCAGATTTTTTGCATTCTTTTCGGTAACAATATATCCTACCGCAACAAAAACAAGGCTCAAGCCTAATAAAATCCATATCATGAGCATTTATTTATCGTTTATCAATGTTTTGTAGATATCAACCATTTTCGAGCTAAGTTTAGCACAGTCGAATTTTTCCTCAACCGCTTTTCGTCCGGCAAGGCTCATTGCTTCGAGTTGCGCCGGATTTGAAAGCACTTCGGCAAGTTTTTCAGCCAGGGAAGCAGCTGTATTGGGTTTGTAAATAACTCCGCCACCTGTAGCTTTGCTGATTTCAGGAAAAGCGCCCAGATCAGGTTGTACCAACGGAACTCCCGAGGCCAAAGCTTCAAGTTGGTAAAGTCCGAACGCTTCTCCATTTAAAACCGGAACAGATAAAACAGTTATTGATTTAAAGAAATCCTGTAATGCCGATTGATTAAAATCATGAGTTATTTCAAAATCCGTTTCAATATTATTCTGTTTTAACTTATTAATCTGCTTGTGAATAAACTCTTTATCGTCGCCGGTCTGACCACCGGTAGCCTTCAATTTTACTTTGCTGAAAGCCGGATTCTTTTTCAGAAGAATAAACGCATCTACGAGCACTTCGAAACCGTTTTCCTCACACATCCTCGATACATATCCTATTGCCTGCGGATCGCGGGCTGGTTTTGAATAAGAATATACATCGGGACGGACTCCAACATGAAGCACATGAAGTTTGTCATCCGGAATATTCATTTTTTTCTGCATTACGCCTGCAAAAAAATCACTTACGGCTATAAAAGCATCCACATCTTTGCCCTTTTC
>CAZBZA010000805.1:0-1749 GCA_964495865.1 uncultured Lentimicrobiaceae bacterium | reverse complement strand
GTTATCTGTTTCATATCCATTTGTTTAAAACAATTTAATTTGAAGAAAGTTTAGTATTCTTCGCGGGGAAATTTCTTTTCGGCCCATTCGGCTCCCCAGAACATAAGCACCGCAGCTATGATTACAAACAAGGCAAACAAACCTTCCGAAACATTAAAAAATTCGGAAATGCGTGGCGTACCCATGAAACCGGCTTTGTACAGCCCTTCCCACAAAGGATAGCCTTCAGCAAAAATAAACACGCCTATAAACAATCCGACAATGAATATCATGGCATCGATTTTTCCGATAGCAGCTCCGCAGAAACTTGTACCCGGGCAATAACCGCCCATGATAAAGCCGGCACCCATTACAACGCCTCCTATAATTGCCGACCAGATAAATGTTTCGTTTACATATACCAGGTTAAGGTCAATCCATCCGAACAAACTCATAAACAATAAGCCCAGCATGGCTGTAATTGCACCGGTAAAAAATACTTTGAGCACAACGGCATCGTACCCGTAAAAAACACCGGCAAGCTTACGGCTGGATGAAAAGCCACCCTGCTCAAGCACAAATCCAAAACCTATGCCGATAAAAAATGCAAGCAACAGGTTGGTGTTTTCGGAAATTATTTCATTTATAACTAATGGTCCCATAATTATATTATTTTTTTGAATGATATCAGTTTGTTAATTAAATCCAGAGTTTGCGGAAGAAATATGCAAGTGCGAAGGCCGTTCCGAAAATGGCCATCATTGAGATGAATCCTCCGAGTGACAGCACTGCCATGCCGCTCAATGCGGAACCACTGGTGCATCCGCGTCCGAACTGCGATCCGATCCCGAACAGGATGCCACCTGCCAGGGCAAATATCAGCCTTGTACGTGATTGTATTTTCGGATTGTGTTCAACTTTCCATGTTAATCGCTTCGAGATTACTCCGGAAAGAAAACCACCAACCACAACTCCAAGCATTTGATAAACAAGCCATGAGTTTAATGGATTCCCTGTATGACCCTGGCTGAATTCCTTGTAAAAAGTTGCGTTTTCGGCATGTGAAGGAGCTACCGTTTCGACGCCGGCAACAATAGCGCTTTTAATAGCACCGCTTGCGCCCACACTGCGCCCTGAGATAAAATTGGCAGCTAAAACTACCAATCCAAGTAAAACCCCTGCAATGTAAGGGTTCATGTACTTTGATTTCTTTATTTCTGACATATAAATTGTTGTTAAGTCGTTTTATTACACTATTTAATACAACCAACGGCTAGCCTGGCCTGCATAAGCAATTACGAAGCGAAAAACCAATCCGCCGAAGATCACCAATGCCGGAGCAATAAAAGCAGGCATTTTAAATCCGCGTATTTCAAGGAATTCGAGCAAAGCCGGAACTGCAAGTCCGAGGGTAACTACAAACAACCAGAAAGGTGTTGTGTAAGGTCCGCCAAGGAAAAGTGATGCCGCATCGATGTGCACTTGTGTACTGGCTAAAAAACCCATAAACATATGAACAATTAAAAAGAGTTCGATACCAATCAGCATCAAATCGATACGTGCCATATTATGACGTTCGTGCGGATTTTTACTCAGCAGAATAATAGCTGCAGCTCCGGTTGATAAACCGGAAGTAAGGAATAACGGTCCTAAGATGGATGTGTTCCAAAGCGGACGTGCATTAAATGCCGAAAAAAGAATACCGGTATAAACGCCCAGGATAAGAGAAGAAATAAGCATAGTCCAGGAAATAGTTTTCATATATTTCCT
>CAZBZA010000804.1:0-1751 GCA_964495865.1 uncultured Lentimicrobiaceae bacterium | reverse complement strand
TTCTTATTGAGAGCTTGTTGATTAATATAGGATAGCCCTTTCCCTTTATCCGGTCTGGCAGAATTCTGCGTTTGCCAGTGAAATAGTCGATCACTGATTGCGAAATCTTGATAGAGTGTTGACGGAGAAAAATCTTTTTCTGACTTGATTAAATCTACAAAAAGAAGATCAGTATTCAATTCTTTAATAAATGCTGCCCCTTCCCTATTATGAAATTTAACATTAAAAGTAGAAAGTCCGAAAGCTGCAAAAATTTGATCTCTTGTATATCTACTATGGAGTTTAAGTGGTTGGTTGTAAGGAAGTAAAATCTCCTTTTCCAAGAAATTTATTTTATCCAATAAAATTTCAAGGACATCAATGATTTCATCGGTCAATATTTTATTTCTTCCAATTTCTCTTATGCTTTCCTCCAGCTTATCAAAGCCTGCAGCAGTTTGCCATACATCATAATGCAACATTAAAGCCATTGACTTTTCAGTATCCTTTAATTCGTTCAGATTAATTTCAAATTTATTGCTCGCTAAAGAAAGAATAAACTTGAAGTAAGAAGTAGAACTACATGACAACCATTTTTTACTTATAGCCCGGCTAATTTCAGTTTCATTAACGGCTGGAAAATCTTCAATTTGAGTTGCAGTTACACACAATCTTTTCCAACTCCCTTTTTTATATAGAGATTGTAATGGAATGTGATAGAAGTTTATAAAATTCTTGAGTGAAAGTGGCAAAGTAGTTTGATACCGGTAGTTTCGAATTTTGTTAATTAATTGGTTTATATTCAGAGAGGTTGCATTTTTAATATTCTGTAAAATAATATCTTTTGCTTTTTTCTCTAGAACAATCGTACATCCTAATGGTAGATGAGGAAAGTCATCTTCAATTTCTTTAGGAGTCGAAGTATTAGTAGGACCAACCAGTGCCCGAAATTTACCTTCAAAATCATATTCCGGTCTTGAATTTCCAACAAAATCCAGCACAGTTAGGCATTCCTTATTTTCAGCAAGCCGTAATCCCCTTCCTAGTTGCTGAAGAAAAACAGTTAAACTTTCTGTTGGGCGAAGGAAAAGTACTGTATCAATCTCTGGAATATCAATCCCTTCATTAAAAATATCAACAACGAAAAGGTAATTAATTTCTTTGTTCTGAAGCTTTCTCCGAATTTCTTCTCTTAATTCAGTCCTTGAGCTGACCAGATAATCAGCTTTTAATTGTGCAAGAGTAAATTTTTCAGCCATGTATTGAGCATGCTCCTGTGTTACACAAAAACAAAGAGCTCTTACGTCATCAATATCTCTAAGATACTTATTGAGATTAGTTATTATTTCACCAACCCTTCTATCATTATGTGTATAGATTTTGGTAAGTTCACTCGGAAGATATTTCCCATTTTGCCATTGCACATGAGATAAATCGATACTATCAGAAATTCCGAAATACTGGAACGGACAAAGCAATCTTCTGTTTAAAGCTTCTGGCAACCTGATTTCAGCAGCAATTGTTCCTGAGAAATCCTCAAGAATATCTGCTCCATCCATCCTTTCTGGTGTTGCAGTTAAACCTAAAAGAATTTTAGGACTGAAATGTTTTAGAATCGGGCGGTAACTTGAAGCTGCTATATGGTGTACTTCGTCAACAACTATGAAATCATAGAATGATTCTGAAAGGGTTAATTTTTCAATTCTGTTATTTAATGTTTGAACGGAAGCGAAAACACAATTGTATGTTTCAGGTTCAATTCCATCAACCCA
>CAZBZA010000803.1:0-1752 GCA_964495865.1 uncultured Lentimicrobiaceae bacterium | reverse complement strand
CTTCAAACCCTTTGAACCTTTGAACGCCGCAGGCAATTGAACCCTTGAACCTCGCAACTCATCGTAACTCCTTAGTGCTTCTTTGTGTTCTTAGTGCCTTAGTGGTTAAAAAAAATACAAAATACAAAAACTCTTCAACCGAGCGAAGCGAGCTCAGTGAAGCTAAACCCGAAACCCTGCTTTCATCAGTCAAGCCTTCAAACATTGAACCCTTGAACCCTTGAACCCTCTCCCCCCCGCTCTGGCATAAATTTTGAACTTTATCTGTATGCCGGATTATTTGCGACACATTAAAAATACTAATACCCACAATGATCAGTTAAACAATGCCGTTTCTGCAACAACATAATGTGTTTGCGGGTGTTTCGATATTTTGTTTAATTTTGGTAAATACTCCCGCAAAGGGACAACCTTTCACATCATTGAATGATTTCCTTTTTAAAAACCAAATTAATTACATTTATACCAAATTATTATTTCAGACATGAAATAGCCATGAGCAGAAAATTCGTTCACCAACAGAAAAAAAAATAAACTCATGGCGTATTCCCCGCCTGCATCGGGCAGGCATCTGACCCGTAAAAATAAAAAAACAAACAGATGAAAAAAGCTTTAATCACCGGCATCACCGGTCAGGATGGTGCCTACCTGGCGGAATTTTTGTTAAAAAAAGGCTACCAGGTCCATGGCCTCAAGCGCCGCAGTTCACTTTTTAACACCGACCGTATCGATCACCTTTACCAGGATCCTCATGCCGAGAAAAGGAATTTCTTCCTTCACTACGGCGATATGACCGATTCATCAAACCTTATCCGTATTGTACAAGAGGTTCAGCCCGATGAAGTATATAACCTTGCCGCCATGTCGCACGTAAAAGTGAGTTTCGACACCTCGGAATATACTGCCAATGCCGACGGAATAGGGACATTAAGACTGCTGGAAGCTATCAGGCTGCTGAATATGACAAAGAAAACCCGTTTCTACCAGGCTTCTACCAGCGAATTATACGGACTGGTGCAGGAAGTACCACAGAGCGAACGCACCCCGTTTTATCCGCGCAGTCCTTATGCAGTTGCAAAAATGTATGCATACTGGATCACTGTCAATTACCGCGAAGCATATAATATGTTTGCCTGCAACGGCATCCTTTTCAACCACGAATCGCCAATACGCGGCGAGACTTTCGTAACGCGTAAAATTACTATGGCAGTTGCACGTATTGCACTCGGCATGCAGCAGAAACTATATCTTGGCAATCTGACCGCCAAACGCGACTGGGGCCATGCAAAAGATTTCGTAAGGGCAATGTACCTTATTCTTCAGCAGGAGAAGCCTGAAGATTTCGTTATTGCTACCGGCGTAACCACCATGGTTAAGGACTTCGTGAGGTTGGCATTCGAAGAAGCCGGCATCGAAGTTGAATTTAAAGGTGAAGGTCTCGACGAAAAAGGCGTTGTTGTATCCTGTAAAAACAGCGAACATATCATTGCGCCAGGAACAGTGGTAGTGGAAGTTGACCCTGCCTATTTCCGGCCTACCGAAGTTGATTTATTGCTTGGCGATCCTACAAAAGCAAAAAAACAGCTCGGCTGGGAACCCGAATACGACCTGGCGGCTCTTGTAAAAGACATGATCGAAAACGACCTCAAACTCGCCAAAAAGGAGAAATACCTGAAGGATGGCGGTTTCAGGGTGATGAATTATTTTGAGTAGTCTGTTTGGAAATGTTTGAAGGGTTTGAAGGGTTTGAAG
>CAZBZA010000802.1:0-1752 GCA_964495865.1 uncultured Lentimicrobiaceae bacterium | reverse complement strand
ATCCCACCCATTTATTTTTATCCGAAGTTCATTGTCCCCTGGCTGCAGATCCGTCCAGAACGACATAAGGGCCATGGCTAAATCGGGTGAAATGTTATCATTAACATATTGTATCAGGGCAAATTCCTGTGCACTGATTGTTTCATCGCCGGCATAATGTGCCATAACGGCTTTACGGAAAAGCGGAGCCACAAAAGCAGCTGCATCAGCTGGTAATGCGTACTGCATCATCAGGAAATAAGTAAAATATGCATCAAAATGCAGCTGGAAGAAAACATTGGAATAAGTAACGAAATCCATTCCTCCCGGGAAAATCACATCAATATCGGTAACATATTTTGTTTTAATTCTTATGGAATTCTCTTCAAGGTTTATAAGCCTGTAAGGGCTGGGGGTATTAACAGGAGATCCGGTTTGGATATCGTAAATTGCTTTGATCCCATTTTTATATTTTGTAATATCATTGGCGTGATAATGCCCTGTGAAAATTACCTTTAAGCCTGCATCCAATAGCTCTGTCATGCTTTCCTGCCAATTGTCGACCACATAACCGGGATCGAGCTGCGATTGTCCCGTATAATGCTCCATCAAATTGTGGTGCATCAGGGCAATTACTTTAATATTCTTAGTTTTAGCTTCGGCCATTCGTTCCTCAATCCAGGCCATAGTTTCCGGCTTAATTACCCCCGAAACTTCCGGGCTGACATAGTTTTCGTTGTATTTGCATGCATCAATGCCAAGAACCCAGAGGCCTTTTGTTGGCTGGCAAATGTAACTCAGTGAGTAGTGATCCCTGTAAAGTGCGTTTTTAAATCCGAACTGTTCGTAGATTAACGAAAATTCCTGAGGAGTTACAGTTGGGACCGGGTATGTATCATCACCGTTATATCCTGCGGAATAGGGATTGTTAATGTCGTGGTTTCCCGGAACTATAAAAACTTTTGTCCGGTGCCCGGCAAACTGTTGTAACAGGCTGGAAACGGTTTGGTGACTCACTTTTTCGCCATCTTTTGTAAGATCACCGGGGATCAGCAACACATCAGGCCGTTCTCTCGATAATTGCGAAAGTATGGTTCGGAAAAGCGGATCACTGAATTCGATCAGTTTCGGATCCTGTGCCAGGTAAGCCTGAAAAGCAGTACCGGAAGCCGCATTGTTTTGCATGAGCGAAGGATCCAGGTAGTGAATATCGGTTACAATGGCAATCTTAATTTCTTTGCCTGATTTCAGTAAGAGGCTGTTTTCGTCATCCGAAACCTTTTCAGGTGAATCGAATGGAAGATCTTTTGCACATGAAGACGCAAAAAAGACCAAAAACGAAAGGGTAAAAAATCTAAAGAATTTCATGTGTCTGATTTTTAAGTTAATAGATAAATTCTGAGTAGAGAAATTTTTAGTGAAACACACATGTTTAATGATGCAGTTCTCTTTTTCCCTTTCCGTTTTAAATAAATTCGGGTGAAACATAAGCGCAGCATAATGCTTCGAACTGTGTTTGCAGGTAGCAGTGTGAGGATGAATAAGAAAAGGCAAAGAGAAGCAGCAGGCAGAAAACCGGTGGAGAACACGAAATACAACGCACAAACCGGGTCGCAATCTAGAATTTAACGGAGTATAAAAAGAGATTATATCTGTGAGATTACGTGTACTAAAGATACAACATTTTCAGCAAAATAGAAATAGCTAGATAAGGAAAAAGGCTACATTTTGTTTTGATGTGCTGAAAACAAATTTTGATGACTGAGATTTTAG
>CAZBZA010000801.1:0-1756 GCA_964495865.1 uncultured Lentimicrobiaceae bacterium | reverse complement strand
AAAACGAAGAAGAATTATCAACTACATTTCAAGTTTAATACACTTTATACAAATCCCAAAAAATAAACTGCTGCTGCTACGATAAAGTTTAGCTTCGTTTAAAATGATTTTGTTTCGAATTCTTATTGATTGGGAAAAATTCAATTGATTTTCCGGATTATCGTCTCCCCTTCCATTCATACTTCCCAATATTTCCAATTATTCCGATAAAAACCGTATAAACGGCGTTTAATAATTCCATAAAAGGAAACAGCCACAGCAATGCACCGCTTTTCTGAAATCGTGCGAAACTGAGCATTAAAGGAAAATCAATTATCATTTTTGCCAGGTATACCAAGAGGAATATTTTGTATAATCCAGGAAATATAAATGCTGAAATCCCTGAAATGAGAAGGATTGCATTTGCAAGGTAAACCAATATTGAAGTTGCAATTAACACTGGATCGGTATAACCCTTGCTTTTCGAAACCCAGCGCATCCGCTGCTGCAGAAATGGTTTTATACCTTTTATGGCAGTAGTTTTTACAATGGCATCAGCCGATTTTAAGAAACGAATTGACCCCGCTCCGAATTTCTTTTTAATGCTCGTCATCAGGAACATATCATCGCCCGACGGAAATTCCATATGCCCCGAAAAACCTCCGCAACTTTCGAAAGCCTGACGCGTAAAAGCAATATTTGCCCCATTGGCGAGTAAAGGAAACCCTGCACTGCACGATCCGGCTGCCGACGAAATAAGGCTCATAAACTCCAGCGACTGAAGTTTTCCGAAAAAACCACCACTATCAGTCATTTGAACTGCTCCGAGGATCATATGCGGTTTATGAAGGTCGTAAAAAGCGGCAATAGTCGAAATCCAGGAACTGCCGGCGGAACAATCGGCATCGGTAATCACAATCAAGTCACCGCCTGATAATTTAATTCCTTGGCTCAAAGCGGCTTTTTTTCCAAATCCATCATCAGGCTCCAGTGTGATAAATTTCAGGTTTGGAATACCTTTCAGTTTAGAAGTTATTTCCTCAAATCTTTGTTTTGTTTCATCTGTTGAATGATCGTCAACAATTATGATTTCGAAATGCTCAGGCGGATAATCCTGTTTCAGAAGGCTTTCAATTAATGATCCGATAGCAGATGCTTCGTTGCGGACAGCAACTATTATACTTATTTTGACATGATGTTTTTGATCCGATATTTTGAAATCATCTAGCTTAAACCATCCTACAGATATGGCTGTAATCAGCAATGCATAACACAGAATAATGGCGAAGGAAACAAGCAGGAAAATCATCGTCTGAAAAATTTTAACCTGAAAATAACCATTACACCGGCAAGTGACGGCAATGCAATATTAACCAGCCAGATCAATGTTGATGCCGAAACAACGGCCAGTGAAGCTGATGCATCAAGTCCAGAGCTCCCTGCTAAAAGACCAAATAGAAAAACAGAAACAGATCCGCGTACCCCAAGTTCAGTTAAAGCAACTGTTGGAATGGATGCCAGTGTAAGGTATATAACCGGAATAACCGTCATGCATTGCAAAGCGGTGAAATTTAATCCTGTTAACCGGATAGCGAGAAAAAATTGTGTGGAGAATATGAGGTAACGCGTCGTGCTCAGCAAAATCACTTTCAGGAGTAATTGTTTGGGACATGCGGCAATAGCATCGATGGCGGTTTTTATTTTTTCGGCATATTTGGCTGATATAAGTATCGAAATACGGTGCAACACCGAAATATTGAAATAGGCAACAAGCAGC
>CAZBZA010000800.1:0-1760 GCA_964495865.1 uncultured Lentimicrobiaceae bacterium | reverse complement strand
TAAAAATTCCACGATGCGGTACCCGTGAGCCACGAGTTTTTGGCCTCGCCGGGTTTAACGGCATCTTTACCTGCTATCATCTGCGAATATACATATGGCTCAGTTTTATGCAGTTCGCTGATGTCCTCGAGGTAAGCAGGGCAAATCTTTTTATAATATTCCCAGGCCTGATCGCCACGCCCGATTTTAGTTTCGCCAATCATGATCCAGGGATTGTTGTGGCAGAAAATTCCGGCATTTTCCTTGTAACCCGGCGGATAGGTAGATATTTCGCCATACTCAACATAATACTCAGTAAACGCGGGGTTGTTGAGCACAATTCCATGATCACAATCGAGGTATTTTTTTACCGAGTCGAGGGCTTTTGTAACCATACCGTCCTCAATGCCAATACCAGCCATGGTGCACCAGCCATTCGATTCGATGAATATTTTTCCTTCAATATTTTTATGCGAACCTATTTTGCGGCCATAAAAATCATAAGCACGCAGAAACCAATCGCCATCCCAGCCATGTACTTTTATGGCAGCCACCATTTTATCAATATGATTTTGTGCCCGAACGGCTTCGGCGGAGTTCCCGATCCGATTACACAAATCAACGTAATCACGGCCATAAACCACAAATAGTCCGGCTATCATCAGGCTTTCGGCCTGGCTTCCTTCCGATTTGTTTTCGGTAGTCTGAAAACTTTCGTTCGGGTCGTTCGAAAAGCAGTTAAGGTTCAGGCAGTCGTTCCAGTCGGCGCGGCCAATCAGCGGCAGGCCATGCGGACCCAGGTTATTGATAACATGGTTAAATGAAACTGTTAAATGATCAAACAGAGGAACTTCGGAGCCGGCTTTATTGTCGTATGGAACAGGTTCGTCCAAAATACTGAAATCGCCGGTTTCTTTGATATAACTTGTTGTTCCGAAAATCAGCCACACCGGGTCATCATTAAAACCTTGGCCGATTTCGTTGTTCCCTTTTTTAGTGAGCGGTTGGTATTGATGATAGCAGCCTCCGTCAGCAAATTGAGTTGAAGCAATATCGATAATCCTTTCGCGCGCCCGTTCAGGAATCTGGTGCACGAACCCAACCAAATCCTGGTTCGAATCGCGGAAACCCATTCCACGGCCGATTCCACTTTCGAAAAACGATGCCGAACGTGAAAAACAGAAGGTAATCATGCATTGGTACTGATTCCAGGTGTTCACCATGCGGTTTAACTTTTCCTCGCCCGATTGCAGCGTGAACGAATTGAGCAAAGTATCCCAATAAGTTTTCAATCGATTAAAAGCGGCATCCACTTTTTCGGCAGTATTAAAACAGGCAATGGTTTTTTTTGCTTTGGTTTTATTAATTACGCCTTTACTTTGCCATTTCTTATCATCTTCATTTTCAGCATAACCCAAAACAAAAACCAGGTTTTTCGATTCGCCGGGTTGCAATTCAACTTCCAGGTAATGCGATGCTACCGGCGACCAGCCAAGGGCCACCGAATTGCGTGGAGAACCTTCGAGCACAGTTTGCGGCTCATCGAAACCATTGTACAGGCCGAAAAATGTTTCGCGGTCGGTATCGAAACCCTTAACAGGTTCATTTACTGAATAATATGCATAGTGATTGCGGCGCTCTTTGTATTCGGTTTTATGATAAATAACTGATCCTTCAATTTCGACTTCTCCTGTTGAGAAGTTGCGCTGAAAATTTTCCATATCGGTGGCAGCATTCCACAAACTCCATTCGATAAACGAGAAGACTTTTAGTTTCTTCAC
>CAZBZA010000799.1:0-1762 GCA_964495865.1 uncultured Lentimicrobiaceae bacterium | reverse complement strand
AAGACCTCCTCGCCTATTTCAGGCTTGCAGTAAATCCGCTTGATGAAGAAGCATTGCGCCGTATTATCAATTATCCGCATCGCGGTATTGGTGAGACCACCATGCAAAAAATCACCATACTTGCCGGTCAGGGTAACCTGCCTATTTGGGAAATTCTCACAAACCATTCCTCGTACCAGCTGGGGCTTGGCGGAAAAACAATTACCGCTATCAATAATTTCATTACTATGATCAGGGCATTCGGTGCACAGCTTCAGGTGCGCGGGGCTTTTGAACTTGCCGAGTATATTGCCAAATCATCGGGAGTGCTCAAGGAAATTGATGAAGACAAAACCATTGAAGGTCAGGCCCGAATGGATAACATTGAAGCCCTGCTGAATGCCGTTCAGGAATTTACCGAACGCGAACCCGGACCGGGAGAGGAAACTGGTGAAATACGCCATCTCGATCTTTTTATGCAGGAAGTTTCGTTGCTTACCGATCAGGATACCGGCGACAAAAATGATACCGACCGCGTTTCGCTTATGACTATTCACCAGGCAAAAGGACTTGAATTTCCGTATGTGTTTATAGCCGGGCTCGAAGAAAACCTTTTCCCTTCGTTTATGGCAATCAATTCAAGGGCTGACCTGGAAGAAGAGCGCCGCCTGTTTTATGTAGCTATTACCCGTGCCGAAAAAAAGGCTACAATTTCTTATGCCGAAAGCCGCTACAAATGGGGACAATTAACTTTATCAGAACCCAGCCGGTTTATTGATGAAATTGACGAACGATATGTGGAGCGTCCTACCCGGGCAAAGTGGAACCGACTAAGTGAGGATGCACAGTCTAAAACTGAAAAACAAACTTACCAGCCGAAATCGGTGCAGCCTAAAGCTAAACCTGATACAAAACCAGTAGCAGCGCCGGGAGGAAATTTTAAAAAAGTAGGTAGTTACCAGAAAGAAGCTCCTGCGCCGGAGAATATCCCCGGAGGTAATGATGATTTCGAAAAAATAACAGCAGGTATGATTGTAGAGCATGCTACATTCGGAGCAGGAAAAGTAATGACCGTTGAAGGCTCAGGGCCAAATAAGAAAGCAACCGTTCAGTTCGAATCTGTGGGTCAGAAACAGTTATTACTCAGGTTTGCAAAACTGAGATTCTGAAAGTCATTTTTGGGCAAGACTCATAAAAAACATACAATTAACTGTTTTTATCCTGATCGTACTAATTTTCAGGATATGCCTGCTTTTGTCCAATATTCATCAATTCAGAATGAATATTTATTACAAGAAAAACCAAATGCAGGTTAACGAAAAGTTAAAGAATTCGTTTTAAAATGTAGCAGTTTAATAATCGTTGATGGATAAAACTCATTTCCAAAAAGCATTAAACCATTTAATAATTATTCATATATAACTCATTATATTAGACTTACAATTTCATGATATTGATATTTCAATCCAACAATTACAATTTGTTATACATGAAGAAATCATCAGCTTTTACAAAAATAATAAAACCTAAAAAAAACAAAATCAGCTTTCCATTGTTTTCAGACTTATAACTTTTTCAGAATTAAATTCTACACATTATACGACCTGAAAAAGTTAAAGGATGTTTGAAAAAGTTCTTACAGAGATGATTTAATTAGCTTGAGTTCAGCAACTTACAGTAATAATATCAATAGCTCCCGTAAAACGAAACAAACACTACTCCCGAATTACACAAAGGGTACCTTGTAGTATTGAACAGTAAGTTTACCCGAACAAGCCATACT
>CAZBZA010000798.1:0-1765 GCA_964495865.1 uncultured Lentimicrobiaceae bacterium | reverse complement strand
TATTTTCGGCAAAATCGCGCAGGTTGTGCAGGTGAATTTCGGCATGACCTTTCGATTGTGCACGCTTTATCATGGAATGGTTAAAAGGACCATCAAACATCTCAGGAAAAATTGTAATAATATCAATTCGCATAAAACCGGTTTTTCAACAGCAAAATTACACTTTTTACACCAGTAACTTCTTAAATCATACCAGCTGTATTCTTCATTAACATTGATATTGAAAGATTTCAAACTTTACAACCTTATTGATTGTTATATTTGCACTTCAAATTCTCTGACCTATGAAAAAAACACTTCTGCTGCTGATCTCAGCATTTTTTATTACTTCAGTTTTAATTGCTCAATCAGCAGAAAATAAAACCTACGTGGTATATTTCAGTGATAAAGGCACCAATATGGATGCAGCTGTCAATCCCTCGTTATATCTCTCTGATAAAGCAATTGAACGTCGCATTAAGCAAAATATCCCATTTGATATGTCAGATATTCCTGTAAATGAGGAATATGTAAAATCTGTATCGAAAACAGGGGCAAAGATATTAACCCGTTCGCGTTGGTTTAATAATTTAGTTATAGAAGCTTCTCCCGAAATGATGGAAGAAATTTTGAGGATTCCTGCTATCTCCAAAATCAGTTTGCTGGATAATGGTACATTTAAGTCAACCGTTTCAGTAAAACCATTTTTCGAACCCGAAAAGATAAACCCTCAGACTAATAATATTCCTAAAAAGGCGACCAATGATATTTATAATTATGGTAATGCCTACAATCAGATTAACCAGCTTAACGGACAGTTTCTTCATAACAACGGATTCAGCGGTCAAGGTATGACGATTGCAGTATTGGATGCAGGTTTTAATTCGGTTGATGTTATGACCTGTTTCGACAGCCTTCGTGCCAATAACCAAATTAAAGGAACACGTGATTTCGCTCAACCAGGCAATAATGTGTATGCGACAACAATGCATTCGCATGGAACAAGCGTACTTTCATGCATGGGCGCGTATGTCAATGGTCAGATGGTAGGTACTGCGCCAAAAGCCGATTACTGGCTCATCCGCACCGAAGTAGGTGAGTATGAAAAAATTATTGAGGAATATTTCTGGGTAAGTGGAGCCGAATTTGCCGATAGCATTGGCGCTGATCTGATAAACTCTTCGCTTGGTTATACTGAATTTGATGATGCGTTAACAAATCACACCTATGCTGATATGGATGGAAATACAACTTTTATTACTAACGGAGCTGATAAAGCTGCGGAAAAAGGAATTCTTGTTGTGAATAGTGCCGGTAACTCAGGAGGTCCGTTCGATTCATGGAAATATATTGGTGCACCGGCCGATGGCGACAGCGTTTTTTCAATCGGTGCGGTAACTGCATTCGGCACCAGGGCAAGTTTCAGTTCGCTTGGGCCAACTTATGACCGACGTATTAAACCAACGGTTTCGGGTCAGGGTGAGAACAGCTCTGTTTACTCCCCCTGGGGATTAGGAAATGGCAGCGGTACATCCTTTTCGTCACCAATTATATGTGGAATGACAGCTTGTTACTGGCAGGCTTTTCCGCAGCTAAGCAACATGGAGATTATTGAAGCTGTTAAATCTGCTTCAAACCAGGCAAGCCAACCAGATTCATTACTTGGATGGGGAATTCCTAATTATGAGTTGGCTTATACCTCGCTGTCTGTTTCAGATCAAGCCATTAAAAAGAATCTTACTATATATCCTAACCCAGTTTCCGATAAACTTACCATTGGATTTCC
>CAZBZA010000797.1:0-1765 GCA_964495865.1 uncultured Lentimicrobiaceae bacterium | reverse complement strand
TGATATTATGGCGTATTCCATCTGACCTTTAAAAATCAAATTAATAACAGATGAATCATTTTATAAAAACAGTTTCACGTATGCTTTTCATTTCAATTTCAGTTCTGGCAATAGTAATCCTGATCCTGGTTATTGTATTACGGATATACAGCCCCGGGAAACCTGAACCATTTGTTGATAACAGAGGTGCACCGGTTGCCGGAAGCATTTCGGAGAAAACATTTATTACTATCGGAGGCATCCGGCAAGGAATGATTATCCAAAGCAAAAACATCCATAACCCGGTATTGCTTTACCTGCATGGCGGGATACCGGATTATTTCCTCACAAAGATATACCCGACAGGTCTTGAAGACTACTTCACTGTGGTGTGGTGGGACCAACGCGGCGCTGGCCTTTCATTCAACGCCAACATACCGAAGGAGTCGATGACACTGGAACAAATGATATCGGATACAAGGGAAGTGACAAATTACCTGCGTAAGCGCTTCGGGCAGGACAAGATTTACCTTATGGGGCGTTCGGGCGGAACCTTTATTGGGATGCATGTGGCTGCACAGTCACCTGAATTATACCACGCTTACATTGGAATTGCCCAGATGTCGGACCACTTAAAATCAGAAAGAATGGCGTATGAATATATGCTGAAAGAATACAGGAATGCAGGAAACAGGAAAATGGTACGAAAACTGGAAGCCTCACCCGTAAAGGACATAATTCCTTACGGATACCTTAAACTGCGTGATGAAGCCATGCACACCCTTGGTGTTGGTACAACACATGCCATGACTTCGATAATAAGCGGTGTTTTTTTACCATCGCTTACGTGCAGAGACTACACTTTTACTGAGAAAATTAATTTGTGGCGAGCTAAAGCCAAGGCTGGTGTTCACCCGCTGTGGGATACGATACTGGCTACTGATTTGGCTAAACAAGTTCCTGAACTTAAAATTCCGGTCTATTTTTTTCACGGCATTTATGATTACACCGTGTCATATGATCTGGCAAAGGACTATTTCAACAGGATAAAGGCACCAGTGAAAGGTTTTTACACATTTGAAAAATCGGCTCACAGCCCTATGTTTGAGGAGCCTGTAAGAATGCAGCAGATTTTGCAGATGGATGTATTGAACGGAAGTAACAGTCGTGCAGATAAAAAGTAAAGATCACTATATGAAAAATAAATCATTAAAACCTCTGGCATTTACCTTCTTTGCAAGTGGAATATGGGATACCGTTGCAGCCGTTCTCTATTTTTTCGTAATAGGCAACGGGCGAATAATTGATAATCCACCAATTGATCCCTTTTTCGCTGTTTTCCTGGGATCATTTTTTCTGTGCTTTGCTTACCTCCAATTTTTGTCAGCTTTCAATATAAAGCGTTACGCTTTCAATGTGGGTTGCCTGGTTATCGGCAGGTCCTTCTACATTGTTCAACTATACACCTATATGTTGTTTGTTGCTGATTTCCCCTCAACTTTCTGGTTTACCGGAATAATCGACGGGCTGTTTACCATTCTGTACCTGGTTTTTGCTTTTCGGGGAGGCTTGGGAATGCGGGAGCTGTTTCTTCCTGAAAGGGAAAGTATGTAGCAGATAATTTACATGAAAATGGACTCTCACTAAATAAATTCATTTAATTTCCCCTAACATTCTATCAAAGAAAACAGGAATTGCTCTTTCAATGAAAAAACCTTCGTCATATGAATAACCTTCACGATAGTATTGAAAATCAACTGGCGTTTAATGCGGGTAAAAACCTCTT
>CAZBZA010000796.1:0-1769 GCA_964495865.1 uncultured Lentimicrobiaceae bacterium | reverse complement strand
GCATTCAGCAATCCGGGAACATCTTTCCAAATCACCATTTCTTCCGCATCAAGCGCGTAGGCGAAAATAGCAGCTGAATAGTCGGAACCTTCGCGGCCAAGCGTGGTGGTAAATCCTTCGGCGGTCGAACCCAGGAATCCCTGCGTTAATACAATGGCAGGCTTTTTTGAGGGATTTTTAAGGAATGCACCAGCCTTTTCCCTGATCAGTTTTTCCGAAGTTTCCCAATCCACTTTGCCTTCGCGCCAGTTGCCATCAGTGCGAATCATATCGCGCACATCAAACCATTGACTGTTAAAGCCTTCGCTTTCAAGAAATTCGCTTATAATAGTTGTGCTAATCAGTTCGCCGAAACTAACAACCTGATCGTAATCGAAATCATAATTCAATGATGGAGGTGTAAACAAATGACCTTCGAGTTCGCCGAATAAAAGATTTGTTTTAAAATGCGCGGGGTGGCTTTTATCTGGGAATAGCTGGCTTAGAATTTCCTGGTGATAGCTGATTGTATCTTCGATAAAAGCAGAAAGCCTTTCGTCATTTTCGTACCAGGCATGCAATACTTTTTCGAGCGCATTGGTAGTTTTGCCCATGGCTGAAACAATTACAAGCAGTTTTTGAGGTGCATGATTTTTTAATATTGTTGCTACATTTCGCACTGAATCAGCATCTTTCACTGATGCGCCGCCGAATTTAAAAACCTTTATCATACTGTGATTTTACTTGGTAAAAGTAGTATTTTTGTTTGTATGCGGGAAACAGGAAGTTGAAAGTGAATGTCGGAAGAGGGAATACAGATGAAGGCAGCGTTGCAGGATTTTGAAATTAATTAAGTTAAATCTGAGAATAAATTTATTTGTTTCGGAAGCCAGAACCCGAAAACGAAAGAAAAACAGGACTATGGAATTTTTATAGAAATCATCTTACCTTTCCACTCAATTTTAAACTTCATTTTACACTGACTCCCGACTCCCGACTCCCGACTTCCGACTTCCAACTCAATGCAACCCAAGCAACCCAAGTAACCCAACAATACCAACCAATAAAACCAACCCAACCATGCCAATGAAAACACTTGTTCAGTTTATCAGCGAAAAGCAGACTGAATATCCCGAAGCAACCGGCGATTTTACCCGCCTGATGAACGATATAGGTATTGCTGCCAAAATCGTAAACCGCGAAATCCGTCGTGCCGGGTTAGCTGATATAAACGGATATTTCGGTGCAACCAATGTACAGGGCGAAGACCAGAAAAAACTTGATGTGTTTGCCAACGATCAGTTTATCAATGCGTTGAAACATGGCGGACAATGTGCTGCCCTGGCTTCGGAGGAAAATGAGGATATGATCATTTTCGGCAATAAATACTCGATGAACGGCAAATATGTTGTTGCTTTCGATCCTGTTGACGGCTCGTCGAATATCGAAGTCAATGTGCCAATCGGTACTATTTTCGCCATTTACAAAAGACTTTCGCAGGAAGGCGCTTCGGGTTCAATCGAAGATCTTTTGCAACCCGGAAATAACCTGGTAGCCGCCGGTTATGTAATGTATGGCAGCTCAACCATGCTGGTTTACACCACCGGAAACGGGGTAAACGGATTTACCTATGATGCAACCGTTGGCTTGTTTTTCCTTTCGCATCCCAATATGAAAATTCCTGAAAACGGAACAATTTATTCCATTAACGAAGCCAACTATGTTTATTTCCCTGAAGGTGTAAAACGTTATATCAAATATTGCCAGGTCGACGACAAGGCAACCAACCG
>CAZBZA010000795.1:0-1769 GCA_964495865.1 uncultured Lentimicrobiaceae bacterium | reverse complement strand
ATAGAAAACAAAAATCCCCGCTTTTATACGGGGACTTCTGAACCAAATTATTAACCAAATTATTAACCAGAAAACTTTCAACCCTTTGTACCCAAATCAAAGTGTCAGATATGAAAATATAGTTTTTAAATATTTTTACTTACTCTTCTGTTAATGCTACAAATTTATAATAAGTTTGGTTAAGTTCGAACATTTTTTAAAAATATTTATGAAATAAATAGAAAAATTATAAAAACCTCAATACTGTAGAGATTGAGAAAATGAAAAAATGTAAGTAAAGCATGGATTTTGTAAATTTGCAACTTAAATCGGAACTAATATGCTGAATCGGATTGCCTTTTTCTCCTTCTTTTTGCTGATAACTAACTTTTTAACTGCTCAACAAGTCGTTAATTCCGATTATACCAGCTACATAAATACCTATAAAACGAGTGCGATCAGAGAGATGCTTTTGTACCGGATTCCTGCAAGTATTACACTCGCGCAGGGAATAATTGAAAGTGGCTGTGGTTCAAGTATACTGGCTATTGAATCGAATAATCATTTTGGCATAAAATGCCAGAAAGAATGGACTGGCGAAACATATTTTCACGATGACGATGCACCCAACGAATGTTTCCGGAAATATAAAGATGTAAACGAATCGTATCGTGATCACTCATTGTTTTTAACAACCCGAAGCCGCTATTCGTCGTTGTTTTCACTTCCTCTTACTGATTATAAAGGTTGGGCAAAAGGTTTGAAACAAGCCGGTTATGCTACAAATCCTGATTATGCTAATATGCTGATACGGATGATTGAAACCAACAGGCTGTATTTGTTTGATGATACCACTTCTTTGACAAAAGAGGAAATTGCTTCACTCAGGGGTGGAAGTTATATTTTGCCGGAGAATTTAGCTCCAGCTAAAAATGAGAAACCTCTGGCTTCAGGCAACGAAGGACGTGTTTTGTTCCGGAAAAATTACAAATTCCCTTTACCGTCTGATTTTGAATATTTATACACTTCTGATGACGGACGTAAAGTGTATGAGAATAATGGGGTTCCATTTGTTTTTGCTAAAAAAGGAGATACATGGTTCGCTATTGCGAAAGAGTTTAATATTTTTAGTTTTCAGGTTTATAAACAGAATGATCTTCTGGAAAGTGACATTATTGTTCCCGGACAGATTTTATATCTTGAACCTAAAAAGAAGAAAAATTCGGAACATACATATAAAGTTAAAACCGATGACAGCATGTATTCCATCTCGCAGGCAAAAGGTGTTAAACTTAACGAATTGTATAAATTTAATAAGTTACATCCGGGCGATGAGCCCAAACCGGGAACTGAACTGAAACTTTCGAAATAGGAATATCTAATTATTATTCAATATTTGTATTTATAAAATCTTGAATAACAGTTGAATGTGTATTTTTGCCAATTATTACATATTCCATGTCGTTGCATAAATAAAATTAATATACATTTGCACCGGCGTTTGTGATTTGATTAACACCTCACAACGCTTTCTTCAGGGCAGGGTGTAATTCCCGATCGGCGGTACAGTCCGCGACTCCCTTAAAAAAGGATTGAACCGGTTAAACTCCGGTACCGACAGTTAAAGTCTGGATGGAAGAAGAATATTGATCGTATAGTGCTTGCCTTTTCCGGGCATGCGTTATAGTGCATCCGTGTTTTCAGTCGTCGGCCCTTGAAGAATTTACTTCAGGGCATTTTTGTTTTAACAAATTAACAATACCGATGATGAAAACACTTCTCGTAACACT
>CAZBZA010000794.1:0-1770 GCA_964495865.1 uncultured Lentimicrobiaceae bacterium | reverse complement strand
TTAAAAAAGGTTTTAGGGATTAGGTGTTTGGTTTTAGGGAGAACATCTCACATCCGACTTCTCACTTCCGACATCAACTTTCTTCCTATCTTTACGCTTCCAAAACAACCACCGTGGAAAAACTTTTTCTCTTAGATGGCATGGCGCTTATTTACCGTGCTTTTTTTGCTATGCAGCGCACCCCGCGCTACAACTCCAAAGGGCTGAATACCTCAGCCATTATGGGTTTTGCAAATACATTATACGAACTTTTGAAAAACGAAAAGCCTTCGCATATAGGTGTTGCTTTTGATACACAGGCACCAACAGCCCGGCATACCGATTTTGTTCAGTATAAAGCCAACCGGCAAGCTATGCCCGAGGATCTGGCTGCTTCAATACCTTATATAAAAGAACTTATACGGGCTTTTAATATACCCACACTTTACGTGGAAGGGTATGAAGCAGATGATGTGATTGGTACGCTGGCTAAAGAAGCTGAGCAAGCTGGTTACCAGGTTTATATGGTTACACCTGATAAAGATTTCGGACAACTGGTAAGTGAGAATATTTTCATGTATAAACCTGCCAAAGCCGGAGAAAAGCCTGTAATAATGGGCATTCCGGAAGTATGCGAAAAATTTGGTATCAAACATCCGTTGCAGGTAATCGATTTCCTTGGGCTGATGGGCGATGCTTCGGATAATATTCCGGGAATTCCCGGAGTAGGAGAGGTGACAGCGCGAAAACTGATTGCCGAATATGGCTCGGTGGAAGGTGTGCTCGAAAATGCAAAATATATTAAAAACGAAACACTGCGGAATAAAGTGGAGAATGGCCGCGAGTCAGCCATAATCTCGAAACAACTGGCAACCATCATTCTCGATGTTCCGATTGAGTTTAACGAAACTCATCTGCATCTTGATCCACCGGATGTTGAAAGACTCAAAACTCTGCTTGATGAACTCGAATTCCGCACTTTCGCCCAACGTGTTTTTACTGATTTATCGTTAAATCCCGGTGGAATTCAAACCTCGGCTCAAACCAGGCCTGCTTCCTCAAAACCTGCTGCATCATCAGGTACCGGCGACTTGTTCAGCCTTGCAGAAGTGCCTTTTGAACCTGTCGAAAGCTCTTTAAAAAATATAACAAATACGCCACACGAATACCTTGCAGCTGATAGCGAAGATAGTATTGAGGAGCTTCTTCGGGAACTTGAAAATTCTACGTCATTTTGCTTTGATACCGAAACTACCGGGCTGGATACAATTACAGCCGAACTGGTTGGAATGTCGTTTGCCACAACTCCCGGAAAAGCCTGGTATGTTCCGGTTCCCGAAAACCGGGAAGAAGCAAATGCGCTGGTAGCCAGGTTTAAACCTATTTTCAGTAATCCTGCTATCGGTAAAACCGCACAGAATATGAAATTCGATATTGCCGTTCTTGGTAATTATGGTATTGAAATAGCAGGACCGACTTTTGATACAATGCTGGCCCATTACCTGATTGAGCCTGATATGCGGCACAATATGGATCTGCTGGCTCAAACATATCTCAATTATTTGCCTGTAAGCATCGAAGAATTAATCGGAAAAAAGGGGAAAGCACAAACATCGATGCGTTCGGCCCCTCTTGAGCAGATTAAAGAGTATGCCGCCGAAGATGCAGATATAACGCTGCAATTGAAAAATATTCTTGAACCCAAATTAAAGGAAACAGATACCCTTAAAATATTCAATGAAATTGAAATGCCTCTGGTTCCGGTTCTGGCGGGAATCGAAGCTGCCGGCG
>CAZBZA010000793.1:0-1779 GCA_964495865.1 uncultured Lentimicrobiaceae bacterium | reverse complement strand
AACTATTTGATTGTCCTTTATAAACTGGTAAAAGTAAACACCAGCGTTCAGGTTCTTGGTCGCAACCTTGTTATTTCCTTTGGTTACAACTTTGTTAACTACAATTTTGCCTGTAACGTTGTATATCAGTAGTTTAGATAAATCAATATCGGATGTAAATTCAAAATTGATACCCGGATTAGGAAAAACAACTATGGATTTATCAAGAGGCTTAGGTTCATTTATGCCTTCAAAGAACGATCCATCCGGATTAATTTTCATAATAATTACATCATAATCATGGTGCGTTTTGTTGTGCCAGTCCCAGTAGTTGCCAATCCACAGGCAACCGCCATCTGTAGTTGCCAATGGGAAACCAGCATGTATCCATCCCTTTCCATCGTAACGTTTCATCCAGTTGACAGAACTGTTTATATTGGTACAGTACAAAAGCATCTGGTTATCAATCTCTGAAAATTCAGGTACAAAGTCATTTGGCATTTGCGAAAGCGAAGAAAAAATATTCTCAGTCGAAATAAAATCCATACCCTTCATCTGATCATTCGTATCAACGGAGCCAAATGAAAATACATTCTCCCATATCCCAGTATTGAACACGCCCCAGGCACCTTCAAATCCTCCGTCATAATTTAAGGTTCTTCCTGATACCAGGTAGGATGTGCCATCAATAGTTTTAGGATCAAATAGCTCAACCATTGTATTGGGGTAAACCGAAGAAGGACTGTGGTATAATAATTTTACATAGGCAAGATTTGAGTCTATCTCAACAATGCGGGTAACATCAACTAAATTATAACAATGCTTTTCGGGCAATTCGATAATGCTTGAATAAGGCATGTACTCAGAGTAAATGTACTCCCGTATCGAGTCCCCGTCAATTGTCATTTCCCTGCAAAACGAAAAATAACTACTCATATCTTTTGAATTGTATAAGCCTGGTATTACAATATTGCCTTTTGAATTTAGTATCATACTACCATAGGAAGCATAAAAGCCTGGTTTGGAAATACTGGTATCGTGATGAAGCTCAAAATCATAACTATACCTCATAATCCTGCACGAAACAGGCATGGCCTGAAGATTATCCATAAAGTATGCCCCCTGGATTAAAAATTCATTGCCATAGGGTACTAATTGAGTGATCATAAAATTAAGGCTGTCGGTATTATAGGAAAATACAAGGCTGTCGAGTATATTGCCTTGGGCATCGGTTTTAAGTAAAATATCGCGGTATGCCCTGCGTCCGGGATCGCCATTCCATTCGCCGGCTACCATGTAAATCAAATAGCCTCCGTCGGGGGTATTAATGGATGTATATGCATATTCATCTTCGCTGCTGGTAAAATGTTTGGTAAAGGATTGGCTGATACCCTGAAGTTCTATTGCCAGTAAGAGGAATAAAGTGATAAAAGTAGTTTTCATTTTGGAGGGTTTTATGAAAAGATTATTCAAATAGTTAAAGTTAACAGGTACTCATAAATTCAAAATCGATTATAAAAGTTAATGTTATGGTGGCACATCTTTCATTGGCAGAAAAATAAATTTCCTGATAGTGTTCCGGATCGGATGTTCATTGTTTTTTTATTGTAAGTGACTGATATATATATTGAGTTCTATTTTTGTATAGAGGTAGAGGAATTAAGAAAAAAAGCAAGTTTCGAAAATGAATCAAAATTAGTGCGAACATAAAAAGCTACATTGATAAATTTGTACCAAATGTAAAAATTATTCTGAGGATTATATATATTGTTGAATAATATTTGTTAATTATTATTTACC
>CAZBZA010000792.1:0-1781 GCA_964495865.1 uncultured Lentimicrobiaceae bacterium | reverse complement strand
TCCTGAATGGCAGCAGTCCGGGTAGCCTTTTCAGCATCAGTTCCTTTAGGAAATCCGAAAGCATCCATAATAAGATTAAATGCGCGGGTATCTTCATCAACCAGCATCAGCAACTCATCTTTCAAAGCCTGACCTTTTTCAGCCCATTGGCTGAATTCTTCCCAGCGCTCGTCCCAGCCTGGTTTGTGCGACGAAAGATTTGCAACCATAGTAGCCAGCGAAATGCCCAAAGCACCCATGGTAGCAGCTATTGAACCTCCTCCCGGAGCCGGTGATTCCGATGCAGTTTCGTTGGCAAAACCTTCAACAGTCATACCAACCAGTTTTTTATCATTATCGCCTGCAAGTAAGTATTCGATAATTTTTTCTTTTGGATTAAAAGGTTTCAGATCATCGAGCCCAAGCGATTTAACAGCAATTTTTACCAGTTCTTCTTCCGAAACGCCAACTGAGCGCTGCTGTTTGCGCAGAAAATATTTTCCGGCATCGGTCAATGCTTTTAAAGGTGTTAAACCAACCAGTTCAGAGCCGGTAACACGCATTCCGCGTTCCTGGGCTTTCAGGCAGGCTTCCTCGAACGCAACATGCACAGGAGTAACACTGATATTGGTAAGGTTAATTGAAACCTGTGCTATTCCATATTCTTCAATAAACCAGCCAATAGCCTTACATGCTTTCAGACTTCCTGCTTTATACACAGGTTCGCCCGAAGCATCTTTTACAATTTTGCCGGTTACCGGATGTCCATCACGAACAGGGCGGCCTTTTTCGCGGATATCGAAAGCAACTGCGTTCGCCCTGCGGACGGAAGTGGTATTTAAATTAACATTGTAAGCAACCAGAAAATCGCGTGCTCCAACAGCTGTGGCACCCGTTAGCGCTACTTTTTCATTAAATTCAGCAGGACCGAAATCAGGCTTCCAGTGCGGATCGCTGAGTTTTTTATGCAATCCTTCGTATTCACCCGAGCGGTTATTTGCCAGGTTTCGGCGCTCGCTGGTAAAAGCTGCATTTTCGTAACAGTAAACAGGAATACCTATTTCATTACCTATACGTTCGGCTAGTTTTCGTGCAAAAACAACCACTTCTTCCATGGTTATGCCTGCTATGGGTATAAGCGGACATACATCAGTTGCTCCAAATCGGGGATGTTCTCCTTTATGAGTGCGCATGTCGATTATTTCAGATGCTTTCTTAACGGCCTGAAATGCAGCTTCAATAACTTCTTCAGGAGTTCCAACAAAAGTAACTACCGTGCGGTTAGTTGCTTTTCCGGGATCAACATCCAGTAAACGAACACCCTCAACCGCTTCAATCTGGTCAGTAATTTGTTTGATAATGGCCATGTTGCTGCCTTCGCTAAAATTAGGCACGCACTCAATCAACTGTTTCATATATTTTTGCTTTTCAGTTATTTAGTAAATTATTGAGATGAAAAAGATGCACAAAATTAGTAAAATAGAATCAGAAGAAATCATTTGATTTAAATATTATACTTGTAACTGGAGGGATTCGAATATTAAATCTGGCTTTTGTGAAATTAACTTTTTCGGTCAGGATGAAATGGAGTAATTTTGACTTCAAATTTTAAGCAAAATGTTAATAGAAATCGCTGTTTTTAATCTCGAATCAGCCATTGTCGCAAGCAATGCAGGTGCTCACCGTATCGAACTCTGTTCCGCTCCGGCTGAAGGTGGACTTACTCCTTCGGCTGCTACCATGCGGCTGACAAGGAAATATGTAAAAATCCCGATCCATGTCATGATACGTCCAAGGGAAGG
>CAZBZA010000791.1:0-1781 GCA_964495865.1 uncultured Lentimicrobiaceae bacterium | reverse complement strand
CTATTCGCAAATTGCCGGTTCCCCTGCACTATCCTCTTCCTTGCCAAACCACACATTGGCATATTCGCCATAAATTCCAATCCCAATCGCGTTCCAGTTCACATTTTTCCAAATGCTTTTATTAACAATTACTTCGTTATGGCCGGGGCTTTTCTTCCATCCTGCCAGGATATCTTTGGCGAAAGCTTCGGGCGAAGGGTAATTATAAGTTGACCAGAATGATATTTCGAACCCGTCGCCCTGGTAATTGGTAAGTTCCCGGGGTTTATCCCACATGCATTGCGATTTTTTATGATCGGGCGTGTAACAACAGGATGACCAGGAGCCTTTATCGGACCAGCTGTGCATGTTGCAGCGTTTGCCATGCTCAAAATTTTCAGACTGATCCTGGGCGTGAGTCCGTGCAACATAACTGAGTGAAGCTGACAATTTTACTTCAGGCAGGCCTTTTTGTTTCCGGTATTCATTTATAAGCCCGAAAAGCTCAGCCTCGGCTGGCGTTATGCAGGTTTCGGGTACTAACTTAACCGTAAATTGCTGTTGTGCCGAAATTTTTCCGGTAAGTAAAAGTATGATCAAACTTAGTGCGAGGAAACGGGGCATATGTGGTTTTTACAAGAAGTAACTCTTCTCTTTCCGAAAAATTGTACTAACGTCCAGGCTCAAGCTCCTTCCCTGCTTTTCCGTATCGTTTCTCTTTGATTTTCTGGCCGTTGGAGAATTCCGATTTTAACATCAGTTTTCCATCCTGCCCCCAGTATTGCCAGGTTCCTTCCTTAATTTTGTTTACATATTGTCCCGAGCCCGAGAGTCGGCCATTGGCGTAATACGATTTCCAGGCACCATCTGGCTTACCCTTATCGAAATTTTCCTCTTTTATTTTAAACCCATCGGCATCAAAATAAACCCAGTATCCGTTTCGCTCACCATCGAGCCAACTTCCCGCTTCACTCATCTGACCGTTATCATACCATTCCTTCCACTGCCCGTCCTTTATGCCGTTTTTATATTTTCCTTCAGTGCGTGGCTTGCCGTTCGGATACCATACCTTGTAGGTACTGTCCAGATTTCCAACGATATAATAGTTAATATACTGTTGCCTGCTGTTTTCGAACCAGCCCTTCCATTGTCCATTCATTTTTCCGTTATCGTAGGCGCCTGAGTCTTTTACCTGTCCGTTGGTAAACCATCCCTTCCAGACTCCGTTTTCCTTATCGGCAATAAATTCGCCTGCATGATGAATATGACCATCCATATACCAGTATTTCCAAATCCCGGTTCTGCTATCGGAGGCAAATGAACCTTCCTTCCATTTTTCGCCATTTTCGTAAAAATACGTCCATTTGCCTTCCATCTTTCCATCCCTGAACAGGCCTGTGCTTCCGATTGTACCTCCGGGATGATAGAACACCCAGGTGCTGTCGCGCAGATCGTCAGTGATATGCCCGCTTTCCTCGGGCGTTCCGTCAATGCGCCACGAAGTAACTTTGCTGTTGAGCTTGCCGTATTTGAAATATCCTTCAAACTGCTTTTTCCCGTTAGGATGCCAGGCAGTGTATTTGCCTTCTTTTACACCGTTCACATAGTTGCCTTCGGCCACTTTAAGCCCTTTGAGGTTAAACTCGTACCAGGTGCCTTCGCGCTGGCCATTTACCAGTTTACCCTCCGCTTTTTTACTGCCGTTCGAATAGGTTTCGACGGTTAACTGCGAGAAAGCCAGCAACGGGAGAATGGCGAAGAGTATGAGGATTATTGGTTTCATTATGGATTGAGGGGATTGA
>CAZBZA010000790.1:0-1787 GCA_964495865.1 uncultured Lentimicrobiaceae bacterium | reverse complement strand
ACCGATATGTTCGACTGAAAAACTTTCAAGTATAATTACAAATACATTCTTTTTATTCATTGGTTTAATATTGCCAAGGCTATCAGAAAGAGCATAATTCTTCTCAATATTAAAAATACGTGTCATTTCCTTTTCATCCGTAAAGAAATTCAGTTTCTTAATTCCCTGCTGATCCGATGAGCGCATAAGTGTAAATGCTGAATTGAGAACAATGGCAGTTTCTGATGATGGAGCATATTGAGCCGCACTCATAATCCCGATAGGTTTGAGCTGTATTCCGCCTCGAACACCAAGCAAGGTTACTGCCAGGAAAAAGACCATTGAAAACGTCTGGGCAAGGTAATATTGTGGTTGTTTCTGCATCACATACCTGTTAGTGATCTTTATTCGCCGTGCAATAAATATTAACAGAAAAATGCTGGTGACCCAAAGCACAAAAACATACCAGTAATCGCGTATAAACTGGGGCATCATACTGGCTGTGTCATCGCCGGTGGTAATATAGCCGAAAATGTCAATTGTCATACGTTTCAGCGAAAAAGGATAATAGGCCGAATCGGCAAAATTCGGGATGAAAAGTATAATGTTCGAAATATAAAATATAGTATCTGCAATAATGCTGAATCCTCTTTTTCGCCTGAAGCGGAATGGTAAATTCAACAGGAAAATGTATAAAATATTAGCATAAAGCAACGCTACGATATCGAACCGCAAACCGACAAAAGTATAATACAGTAGTTTTGCAGGCGTTATACCTGGAAAAAGTGATGGATGCAGAAAGTAAAGCGATAACCTTGAAAAAACCAATATAAGTAAAACTATAAGCAGCCGAAGGATCAAAACGACCTGAGGGCTGCCCGAATAGCGAAATTTCCGTAACGAATTGAGCATAGAATCTTTTGCGTAGGGATAAGTTTAATCAAAATAACCGGTTTGAACAGCAGAAATTGAAATAACCCTACTGTTTTGAGCCGCAAAAGTAAAAAAATAAGAGATGCCGTGGGGCATCTCTTATTTGCTGGTAAATTAAGAAGTACTGAAAAATTATTGTTGAATCTTCACTTCAATTTTAATTTCCCTGTCGGTACCAATAGTTGAACCTTTAAGTTCAAGTACCTTAAACATACCTTTTTTGCCTGGATTTGTTGAAGTTGCGGCTGTTTCGAAAGCTACAACTTTATCAACGGCAAGGTTGGTAATTTTCGTTTCTGTAAGATCGGTTGCATTAGCAAGTATCCCTGATTCGTCAGTTATAGTGCTCCAATCGAAAGTTGTTGTTAACAATTTCATTTTGGTTGCATTTCGCGTATTCCAGTTTGCAATTCCTTCGAAGTTTTTCACAGAAACGATATCGCTGTCAGATGGTGCTGAAATGGTAGCTTTGTTAACCTCACCATAATAAAATCCAAAATCAACTTTTGCAGGAGTTGCATTAGCAACTGCCCATTTCATAACCTCATTAGCTTCGGATGAATAAAAGCTTCCGAGATTAGGATTTAACTGGCCACCAAGTAATATAGCAGTATAGGTATAAATCGGAGCGCTGGTTGTTGTGATTTTGAATGATGCTTCGGCATATTCGCCATCAGCTGCTGATATTCTGAATGTTAAAGTTAAATCACCGGCTACTGACGGAGCTGTAATTGTGAAATCCTTGTTAAAACTGTCGCTCGAAAAAGTTGTATCCAACAAAGCTACAGTTGACCCGGATTGAGTAATTTTAAGGTTGCTTAGTTTAGCGCTGGTGGCTGTTGCAATTACACCAACTTTAAGCTCAGTATTTACAG
>CAZBZA010000789.1:0-1787 GCA_964495865.1 uncultured Lentimicrobiaceae bacterium | reverse complement strand
CTGTAAATACTGAGCTTAAAGTTGGTGTAATTGCAACAGCCACCAGCGCTAAACTCAGCAACCTTAAAATTACCCAATCGGGTTCAACAACTGCTTTATTGGATACAACGTTTTCGAGCGACAGTTTTAACAAAGATTTCACGATTACAGCATCTCCTGTTGCCGGCGATTTAACTTTAACATTCAGAATATCAGCAGCTGATGGCGAATTTGCAGAAGCCTCGTTTAAAATCACCACAACCAGTGCGCCTATTCATACTTATACTGCCATTCTGCTTGGCGGACAGTTAAATCCTAATCTCGGAAGCTTTTATTCATCCGAAGCTAATGAGGTTATGAAATGGGCAGTTGCTAATGCAACTCCTGCAAAAGTTGATTTTGGATTTTATTATGGTGAGGTTAACAAAGCTACCATTTCAGCACCATCTGACAGCGATATCGTTTCTGTGAAAAACTTCGAAGGAATTGCAAACTGGAATACGCGAAATGCAACCAAAATGAAATTGTTAACAACAACTTTCGATTGGAGCACTATAACTGACGAATCAGGGATACTTGCTAATGCAACCGATCTTACAGAAACGAAAATTACCAACCTTGCTGTTGATAAAGTTATTGCTTTCGAAACAGCTGCAACATCAACAAATCCGGCAAAGAAAGGTATGTTTAAGGTACTTGAACTTAAAGGCTCAACCATCGGTACCGACCGCGAGATTAAAATCGAAGTGAAGATTCAGAAGTAATCACTAGTGCATAGTTCAACAATATCAAAATAAGAGATGCCCCGCGGCATCTCTTATTTTTTTATTTTTGCGGGCTCAAACAGGAGGGTTGTTCCAATTTCTGCTGTGTAAGCTGGTTATTCTACATTAAACTTACCCTTCGTAAATGATTCTATGCTAACTTCTTTACGCAAAATACGTTATTCAGGCAGCCCTCAGGTCGTTTTGATCCTTCGGCTGCTTTTGGTTTTAGTTATTTTGGTTATTTCCAGGCTGTCACTTTACTTTCTGCATCCGTCACTTTTCCCCGGAATCACGCCTTCAAAACTCTTCTATTACACATTTGTTGGTTTGCGGTTCGATATCGTAGCGTTGCTTTATGCTAATATTTTATACATTTTCCTGTTGAATTTACCATTCCGCTTCAGGCGAAAAAGAGGATTCAGCATTATTGCAGATACTATATTTTATATTTCGAACATTATACTTTTCATCCCGAATTTTGCCGATTCGGCCTATTATCCTTTTTCGCTGAAACGTATGACAATTGACATTTTCGGCTATATTACCACCGGCGATGACACAGCCAGTATGATGCCCCAGTTTATACGCGATTACTGGTATGTTTTTGTGCTTTGGGTCACCAGCATTTTTCTGTTAATATTTATTGCACGGCGAATAAAGATCACTAACAGGTATGTGATGCAGAAACAACCACAATATTACCTTGCCCAGACGTTCTCTATGATCTTTTTTCTGGCATTAAGTCTCTTGGGCGTTCGTGGCGGAGTTCAACTCAAACCTATTGGCATTCTCAGTGCCGCGCAATATGCTCCTTCCGGAGAAACAGCCATTGTTCTGAACTCAGCTTTTACGCTTATGCGTTCATCGGATCAGCGTGGCATACATAAACTCAGTTTCTTTGCAGATGAAAAGGAAATGACGCAGATTTTTAACATCGAAAAAAACTATGCCAAATCCGACAGCCTGGGCAATGTTATCCCAATGCTTAAAAAGAATGTATTTGTAATTATACTTGAAAGTTTTTCAGTCGAACATATCGGT
>CAZBZA010000788.1:0-1790 GCA_964495865.1 uncultured Lentimicrobiaceae bacterium | reverse complement strand
CCGGCAAGGTATAAAATATCAACGCCAAAAAGGTATTCCAGCGGATTGTAAGGCCAGTCGGCAAACCTGATTTTCAGCAGTAAATGGAAATTCAACCCGAAATTCAGTAAAAATCCGAGTATAAATATTTGTACTCCCCGAAACATGTTTTGCGCCATGGAGCTTTTGTTCCGGGCAATAAAATAGCCCATAACAAGCATAAAAACCACGGCAGCGAAAGGTCCGCCAAGGAACAATGATGTTTTCCCAAATAAACTTTCCCTTCCGGCTGCATCGATAAACAGTTCGGTGATATGGATCTGAACCATAAAGAGTGCTGCAAGTCCTTTGAGTAGGTCAGGAAGAATGAGTCGTTTTGAATTCATATTTATTCTGATGCGTTCTTAATTTTGGTATCCAGCAATATTTAGTTAAAGTAACGTGTAAAAACACGTAAATCCGATTAAGCGAATTTCGTGATTTTTGCTTTGCAACCCGATTTTTATTTAAAGTCATTGATACTCTTATTCAAGTAGGATTACGCATTATGTTTCCCATTCCATCTTGATTTACCTGTTAAATTAGTATTTCTACTGAAATGAAGCGATATCTTGCTGAAATCGTTTTTATTCAGCCGGTACTCAAATTATATTTGCTGGATATAAAAAGCAGGAATACAGGTCAGTATTCTTCCTTTAATCAAAAAAATGTAAAAGTCATGAAACTCAGAAAAAATATTGCCACCAGCGAAGAAGGATTTGTTTTTAATCCCGGTACAGGAGATTCTTTTACTACCAACTCAATTGGTACGGAAGTGATTTCCCTACTTAAGGCTGAAATGCCTTTTGTTGAAATTATTGATACAATCTGTTCGAAGTACGATGTGGATAAACACCAGTTCGAAAAGGATCTGGATGATTTTGTGTCGCAACTAAAAGAAGCTGCAATTTTCGAATAACTGATTGCCCATTGCAGGAAAGTAACCCAGAAAACCAATAAAATATAGACTCACTGAACCCAAACAAAAGCCAGTTTTCATGAAACAAATCGCATTTATGCTCATCTTCTTAGTGGCTGCGGCTTCTGGTTTAAAGAGCCAGATAACTCCCGAACACACTTACATCGGCGTGTCGGCTGCGTATGTTAATCTGCCTGTTGCCGGGTATAAATATTACGTTATGGACGTGCCAAACAGCCAGTGTAAGTTGTATAATAACGATCATACCTTATGGAAAACGGTAAAACTGAGCATTCCGGCCAACTACTATCTCTGTGATATTCAGTTTGTCAGCGAAAACCTGTTTAATACCGATAATTCAATTGAGATGCTTTACGTTTCATGTATTTATAATACTTCGCTGGCTTATTATACCTATGATACACGCATTGCAAGCGAATCGGGAACGCTTTTGCTTTCAGTGCCAAGTGGAGGTTACTCATATATTTATCCTGCTCAAACAGGTTCAAAGCTTCTTGTATGGGAATACGATTTTTCGGTTTTCCCCGAAAAAGTCAATACAAAAGTGTATTCCATTCCCGGGCAGGCTGCAACAAGCATTAATGAATCGCCGGCCATTAACCAGTTTTCGTTGCGAAATGCATATCCAAATCCAACTTCCGGTACCGTAACAATTCCTTATTATCTGCCAGCGAATGTAAATAAGGCTGAATTAAAGGTTTATAATGTAAATGGCAATTTAGTAAAGTCATTTGTCGTAGATCACACATTCGATAATATAGTGATGCAAACCAATGATATGGCCGACGGAATGTATTTTTACAGGATTGAGGCTGGCGAATTTAAATCGGAA
>CAZBZA010000787.1:0-1793 GCA_964495865.1 uncultured Lentimicrobiaceae bacterium | reverse complement strand
AGTGAATAGTGAATAGTGAAAAGTAAGGTGGAATTATTGTAAATGGTTAATCAAAAATGATTTCTCCATTTTCTTATCACTTTTAAAAAATAAAATGCAAAGCAATGAAAAAGAAAATATTGATCGTTGACGACGACATGGACTATCTGTTCCAGATGCGCCTTAAAGTGGAGCAAATGGGTTTCGAAACTATAACTGCCGAAAGTCAGGCGGAAGCGGAAAAGATAATTCAGGAAATAAAGCCCGACTTATGTATCCTCGATCTGATGATGGAAAGCGACGACAGCGGATTCATACTCGGCTACAAGATCAAACGGAAATACCCTGATGTTCCTGTAATTATAGCAACTGCTGTAACTGCCGAAACAGGTATGACATTCGATGTTCATGCCGATGAAAGCTCGCAGTGGATCAATGCTGATCTGTTTCTCGATAAAGGCATCCGCTCCGATCAGCTGCAGCGTGAAATAAAAAAACTACTGAAACTATAAGTATGGCAACTTTTAAAATTCTTATTATCGACGATGAACCTGGTATCCGCGAGGGGACCAAGCGGATACTGCAGAATTTCAAGGTCGATTATCCTTTTATGGATGAGCAGATTGATTTTCAGGTTCTCGAAGCCGGAACAGGAAAGGAAGGAATCGAAATCATTGACAGGGAACTCCCCGAAATATTGTTATTGGATAATAAATTGCCTGATATTCAAGGTGTAGAAGTTCTTGAATATGTGAAGAATAAGCAGTACGAAATTATCGTAGTTATGATAACTTCCTATGCATCGCTCGAACTGGCTGTAAAAGCTACACGCGACGGAGCGTATGATTTTATCCCAAAACCTTTTACACCACAGGAAATCCGCGCTTCGGTCGAAAATATTACCAAGCAGATTTTTCTGAAACGCATGACCCAAACCCTGAATAATACGGGTAAACAGATCAGGTTTCAGTTTCTGTCGGTATTGTCGCACGAACTTAAAGCCCCGCTCAATGCTATCGATGGCTACCTGAAGATGATCAAGGAAAGGCAATTCGGTAGCAGTGTGGATGCTTACGAGGAAATGCTCGACCGTTCGATGGAACGTATTAAAGGAATGCGACAGCTTATACTCGATTTGCTCGATTTAACCAAAATCGAAACCGGAAAACCAACTCAAAAACTCGAAGTAGTAAATGTGAGGAAAATCGTTCAAATGGCCGTAGATACCATTCGCCCTTATGCCATTCAGAAAGATGTTGATTTGTATGTAAATACCCGCGAAAATATTGAGATGAAAGCCGATCCGGGTGAAATTGAGATTATTATGAATAACCTCATTTCCAACGCGGTGAAATACAATAAAACCGGTGGAAGGGTCGATATTTTTATTGAAAAAGCGGGATTGAATCTAAAAATTACAGTTTCCGATACGGGAATTGGGTTCCGGCCGGAAGATAAAGAAAAGATTTTTGAAGATTTTGTCCGGATCAAAAGCAGTCAGACCCGCGAAGTTACAGGAAGCGGACTGGGATTATCAATCGTAAAAAAAATTGTAGATATGTACAATGGCACCATCGTGGTGAACAGCGAACCCGACAAGGGAACTTCCTTTATCATAACACTTATTGAACCTGACGAATAGATCAATATCTTCGTGTCAACGATTTTAACTTAAATTCATACAATTAAATCAAGAAAATGGCAGCTAAAAAACTTCCGGATAAAACTGTTGAGCGTCTCAGTCAATACAGACGTACACTATTAATTGCAAATTCAGCAGGGAAACATCATGTTTTTTCGCACGAACTTGCTGC
>CAZBZA010000786.1:0-1795 GCA_964495865.1 uncultured Lentimicrobiaceae bacterium | reverse complement strand
GTAATATTAGGAATCGCACGAAGGTATGACAGATCGTAAACTCCATGATGTGTGGCGCCGTCTTCGCCAACCAAACCTCCGCGATCGAGGCAGAAAACCACATTCAGGTTTTGTAAAGCAACGTCATGAATTACCTGATCGTAAGCCCGCTGCATAAAGCTGGAGTAAATATTACAGAACGGAACCATTCCGCTGGCGGCCATGCCAGCCGAAAAAGTAACGGCATGTTGTTCGGCGATTCCAACATCAAAAGCACGCTCAGGCATTTTGGCCATCATCAGGTTAAGCGAACAGCCTGTAGGCATTGCAGGTGTAATTCCAACAATTTTACTGTTCATTTCGGCCAGTTCAATAATAGTTTTGCCAAAAACGACCTGGTACTTCGGCGGTTGATTTTTACACAGAGTTTCTTTCAGTTCACCGGTTTCCATATCGAAAATGCCGGGAGCATGGAATAATGTCTGATCGCGTTCCGCTTTTTCGTAACCTTTGCCTTTAACTGTAATAACATGAAGCAATTTCGGCCCGGGAATATTTTGCATATCGCGCATCAGATGAACCAGTTTCACAACATCATGCCCGTCAACAGGTCCGAAATACCTGAACCCGAAAGCTTCGAAAAGATTACTTTCCTTTAAGAGTGAAGCTTTAACAGCATTACCGATCTGCTTAACCACAGCCCGTGAATTGGCGCCATAACGGGTTTTCCCGCCCATGAGCCACCAAACTTTGTCTTTCAGTTTATTATATGCCCGCGAAGTAGTAATATCAGTCAGGTATTTCGAAAGTCCACCTACATTTTTATCAATTGCAATTCCATTGTCGTTAAGAATAACCAGGAGATTAGCCTTCGAAACACCTGCATTGTTCAGGGCTTCCATAGCCATACCGGCAGTCATGGAACCATCGCCGATAACAGCAATATGTTTTTGGTTTTTATTTCCCTGAAGTTCTGCGGCTACCGCCATTCCTAAAGCGGCTGAAATACTGGTTGAGGAATGCCCGGTCCCGAAAGCATCGTATTCGCTTTCGCTGATGCGCGGAAATCCGCTGATCCCATTCAGTGAGCGGTTAGTATAAAAAATATCCTTGCGACCGGTCAGTATTTTATGGGCATAGGCCTGGTGACCGACATCCCATATCAGTTTATCAACAGGTGTATTAAAAGCATAGTGAATAGCTGTGGTGAGTTCAATCACTCCCAGACTGGCACCTAAATGACCAGGATTGCGCGAAATAACTTCGAGGATGAACTGACGTACATCTTTACATACTTGTGGAAGCTCGTCAATAGGGAGTTTGCGCAGGTCGTAGGGAGAATCGATATTTGATAACAGTGTGCCCTGTGCGGGTGTCATATTTGGTATTTTGGAGTGTAAAAGTAAGATTTTCCTGCTTAAACGTGGCCGCTTGAGGTATATTATTATGTTTATGGAATGTTAACAAAAAACCGGACTCCAAAATCGGAATCCGGTTTTCCGGAAAAAATCTGTCATTTATATGCTAACAGCCTGAACAATAATTTATCACAGGCCTAATCCTACTTACTAACAATGTATCAGTATTTTGATTCTCTCTCCTTTGCTTTATTCATCCAGTCGACCAATGTTGTTTTTCTGAAAACCTCTTTATCGGCATTCATTTTGGCCATATCGAGGCCAATATATTGCTGCGCTTTGGCTTTGGTAGTAATATCAGGATATGGCACTTCCTGGTTAAAGCCTTTGCCTGCCAATACCCTTGAAAGTTTGATGCGCGCTTCCTGTGCATACGTTATACCGTTGGAAATTACCCG
>CAZBZA010000785.1:0-1796 GCA_964495865.1 uncultured Lentimicrobiaceae bacterium | reverse complement strand
ACCAACTTTAAGGGCGACAGGCTGATACTGAATTTTGACGAATATATAAACCTGAAATCCCCTGAAAAATACCTGCTTATTTCACCTCCGCTGGGTAAAGCACCCGACATCAGAGTGAAAGGTCGTTCAGTTATTATCAAGATGAAGGATACGCTACGGGCCAATACAACTTATAACTTTTATCTGGGTGAAGCTATTGTTGATATTACTGAAAGCAATCCGGTTCCCAATTTCAATTTTGCTTTTTCAACCGGACCCGAAATTGATTCGCTGAGCCTTGCGGGAAATGTGACCGATGCTTTTACCCGTCAGCCGATGGAAGGAGCGCTGGTAATGCTTTACACCGATTTCACTGATTCGGTGCCTATGAAACAAATTCCTACTTATGTTTCGAGAACTTCTAAAAAAGGAGATTTCAGGCTAAACAACCTTGCTTCGGGTAAATACCGGGCAGTAGCACTCGTGGATGGGAACAGCGATTATATGTACAACCTGCCTTCCGAAACAATCGGCTTTAGTTCCGATACCGTAGAGCCGTATTATTCGGCTGTAAGTGCAAATGATACAAATGTGATTGTTGACAAAGCCGGTCAACTCCTTGTTTCAATTGATATGTTCCCTGAACCGGATTCGACACAACGTATCCTGAAAAGTGTGATTGCTGCCAACAACAGACTGTCTGTTGCTTTCCGCTACAGCATGAAAACACCTGAATTCCGTGCTTTAAATACTCCTGATTCCCTGCCCTGGGCTGTAATTGAATGGAATAAAAGTATTGATACCCTTAATGCCTGGCTGCTGAATAAACCCGATACCCTGAAACTTGAAGTTTTGACAGGAGGAACCGTTCTGGATACTGTTAAAATATCTACTGCAATGAAAGTCACTGGCCGCCCGCAGCGTATTTCCGAAATAAGACCGAGGCTGGGTTTTGCAGCTTCATCCAAAGGTGGGGTTATAGGTTATGGCAAGCCGCTTATGCTCACTTTTGCCAATCCCGTAAAAGAATTTAATACCGACTCAATTACGTTAACCGTTAACTCATCAACTGATACCATTGTAGTTAAACCGACTGTAAAATTCACCGATAGTATTCAAAGACATTTACTAATAACTCATAACTGGAATCCGGCAGAGACCTATAACCTATATATTCCGAAAGGCTCATTTACTGACATTTACAGCGATTCGTGCGATTCAACACGGGTTGCTTTTCAGATAAGGCCGATTGAGGAGTACGGCGAATTTGCAGTTTCAATTAACAGGCAGCAAAACGATTTCCCTGTTATTATTCAATTGCTGAACGAAAAGGGGCTTGTGGTTGACCAAAAAATTGTAACCACCGAAAAGCGAATTGATTTCGGACTCCTTCCTCCGGCAAAATACGGACTGAAAGCCATTATGGATACCAATAAAAATGGCCGTTGGGATACAGGACAGTTTATAAATAAAATCCAGCCCGAAAGGGTGTTAGTGCACCCCAAAATGTTTGAGGTGCGCACCAATTGGGAGCTGGAAGAAACCTGGGATTTATAGTCCGGTAAGAACTATAAAGTTACGATTAACTAAAAATCAGTATTACTGAGCTTCGTTACACTTATTGATACAAGTAATAATATCAAGTAATGTACTGTTTTTAAGCGAATAATGAATTTGCTTGCCGTCGCGTTTCGAAGCAAGAATGCCTTTACTTTTCAGAATATTAAGATGATGCGATGCAGCAGCCTGCTCAATATGCAAGGCTTCATATATTTCAGTCACATTAAGTTTCTTGTTATTATTCAGCAATTCAATAA
>CAZBZA010000784.1:0-1800 GCA_964495865.1 uncultured Lentimicrobiaceae bacterium | reverse complement strand
TTCTTATTCGGGTCCTTTAAAGCCTGCTTGATATTAACTACTATTTCGCCCATTTCGTTCCGGTTTTGGTACGATGCTGAGCGGGTAGCAGGGTTTACATAATAATCCTGTTCCGCGCGCTTGTGCAAAATGGTGCCCAGCAAAGGCATGGTATAAAATTTTTCGAAATCGCTTACCAGTTCCAGCCTGTTATCAATCATATCGTAAAGGAATATGCCGCCGCCAGCCAGGAAAATACCTGCAACAAGACCAAGCAGCATGATAAACATCATTCCTTTATTAGCCGGGGATGTTGGTGCAACAGGTTCGTCGATAAGTACGAAACGGCTCAGGCTGCCTTGCGCTGCCGATTGTACTTCTATGAGTTTGGAATTCAGCAGGTTAATGGTAACAAATACCAGTTCGCGGCTGCGAAGAAGCTGCTGCTGACTTTCGTCGGTGGTATCGGGCATCATTCTGGATTCAAATTCGGCTATCACTCTTTGCAGCGACAATGCACGCGTTTGGAGCGAAATTTCCTGTATCTGCATTTCCATCAGTTTGCTCAGCAACTGGCTTTTAAGCGGATTTTGTACCAGGCTTTTTATTTCCAGTTTTTGCTGAATGCTATCGTGCAGCATACGGTTGATTTGTGCAATGTTGTCGCGAATGGCAATAACGGTAGGGTGATCTTCGGTTTGTTTGGTGAGTGAGCGTGCCAGGTCGACCTGCAGGTTCATTAACTGAACTTTAAGAGGCTCCGAGAAAGCCGATTCGTTAACAATTGTGCCATCGAGGTTTTTTAGTTCATGTTCAGTGCGTTGTTTCGAAGCGGAGGTAGATGAAAGATTGATTTGTGTATTGAGCAGATCGGTGCGGAAAGCATCGAGGTCGGACGAAACTTTTTTAAGATCGCGCAACTGGCCGGGATTGGCCGAACTGTTCATCATTATGTTTAGGTCAATCTCACTCAGTTTCCGGTTGTTGTCGCTAAGCTGGTTCGACAGGAATGTTACCAGTTTTTCGGAATTAATAACCTGGTTTTTCAGTAAAATGTCGTTAAGGGCCTGTATGTACGATTTGATCAGGATAGGAACGATTTCGCTTTTTTTGGAGGTAATGGTAACTTCGTAACTCGGTGCATTGCTGTTGTCTTTTTTATCCTTCATCTCCACCTTGAACATACGCTTGATAATAGCGGTATTGTAAGGAAGGCCGGAATTTTTAAGCGTAAGGCGGGCAACTTCTTCGGAGTTCATAGTGCTGAGCCAGAAGTTTTTGTCGAAATCAGATTTTATCACCGGAACATTCGATTCCACTACAAATTCCTTGATGGATTCGTTATAGAAAACTTCGTATTTCGAAACAAAATATTTGGGTTGGCGTAACGCATAAATAAATGCTATAACCAAAACAAACAGCACTATAGCCAGGAATTTCCATTTGTGGATAAGCAATATCTGCAATATACGCATGATATCGAACTGGCCATCCATCTGATCGTTGCCTGCGGCAGGATAAGCCTGAGTTGAACCCTCTATGGGAGGATAGTTCTGCTTTTCGGTGCCTGGTGATTGATTATCGGTCATACGAAAGAGTATGTAGTTAAATTGAGTAGGTAAAAAAGGTCAGCAACAGGGTTTTAAATACTTTTTCTGCTGCCTGAGTTTGTAATCAATAGCTTACACTTCAGGCTGTTAAACCAGGTTTTCCGGGTTTATTAAATCCTATTGTAAGCTGGTATCCAGGCTTTTATTCAATTGCATTATCAGCCAGTTCCTTTTCCTTGCGTTTTGCCCTGTAGTACCTGTGAGTACCATA
>CAZBZA010000783.1:0-1809 GCA_964495865.1 uncultured Lentimicrobiaceae bacterium | reverse complement strand
TCGTAAATCGTACCTCGTAAATCACAAATCCAAAATAGTATCTCTTTGTGAAACTTTGTGCTCTTAGTGCCTTAGTGGTTCTAGAAATGGCAGAGAGAAGTATTTCAAAGTTCGAAGTATAAAATTCCCCAGTCGTAATTCGTAAATCGTACCTCGTAAATCGTAAATCACTGATTCATTGTGCTTATTACAAGCCCGTTTTCTGTTACATAGCTCTGCATCAGGTTCGCAGTAAGGCACGAATGGACAGGTAATATGGCCACCAGGTCGCCGGGCTTAAGATTACAGCCTTCCTGCGTTAGGGCAATAATACCATGCTCCTGCGATAAAGATCTTACTTTTCCAAGCAGTCGATCGGGTTCCCATGTTAGGTTATTCCACGCAACTGCCAGTCCGTAAATGGGTTGCGGGTCAGGATATAGAAAAGTGTTTTCTTTCGAAAGATGAACCGCGCCACCGTAAATTACAGCTTCCTGTCTGCCAGGATGCATTGCCACCACCGGGCAAACCAATGCCACGGCGATTTCTTCGAGCCTGCACGAACCTAGGGCAAATTGCATAACATCAAAAAATACAAAATTTCCCGGGCGAATTTCGTCAATCCCTTCCGGAACAGGCAATTGGCTGTAGGTAGGCGTATCACCAACCGAAAGAATCAGATCAGGAAACTGAGGAAGGAAATGTTTCTTTAATCTCAAAAGATTTTCTGCCGTAAACTGCTGAATCTGTTTCAGTTCATCTTTATCTTTTGCATGATAAGCATTGCCGCTATGGGTGAGGAAGCCTTTGAAATGCAAAAATGGAGATACCGCGTTCCGAAGCACCGCTTCAATAAGTGCTACATTCGAAACTGCAATGCCGGTGCGGTGGTAGCCAGTGTCAATTTTGATAAAGAAGCCACATTCAGCCGAAAGATTTTCAACCAGAAAGTTTGCAGTTGGCACCGATTCGACAAGCAGGTTAAGATGAATTCCAGCTGCTAACTGATTGATTTCATCAATTTCGCAGAGGTTGACCGGGAAAGCAATAGTTATATTATTCCAACCGTTTGCAGCAAAATACTGTGCCATACTCACTGACGAAACGGTGATTGCCGTAACTCCTTCAGCCCGAAACCATTCGCCGATAGCAGCGGACTGATGAGTTTTGAAATGAGGCCGGAAAATTACCCCTTTTTCCGCGGCTTTGGTTGCCATCGCCCTGATGTTTTCGAGGCAGATACCGCTATTTAAAACAAGAGTAGGTTTTTTGATACTAATCATACAGCAATGTCGTTATACTGCAAATTTGATACTTTTGCACAAACAAAAATCAAAACATGAAGAAAATCACATTTTTAGTATTGATTTTGACAATTACCGCGTTAGCCCCTTCGTGCCGCAATAAAGAGAAATCGGGTAATGACCTGGTAACGAAACGCATACAGTATGATGTTTTTATCCGGAATTCCGATCCCGATATGGACTGGTGGGTTCAGAATATTGAAGGCAGCAACCGCGAAAAACTTGTTAAAGATATTATGTCGCAGGTAACGGAAGGCAAGGTAAAAGCATATGATTTTTTAAGTTACAAACCATTTTCTGCCGATGAAATTAAATCGATGATGAGAAGAGTTGATACTGTGAGTGTAGAAAGATCAACGCCGCCTTACGACCTGGTAGATACAGTGCTTGTGAGTGAGATAAGGCTTGCTGATATTACAAAACTTCGTTTTCTCGAAGAATGGCAGATGGATGAAAAAACGCTTGTCTTCACAAAAAAGGTTTCCGGTATCTGTCCCCTTGCCGAACGCCACTCCGAAACAGGCGA
>CAZBZA010000782.1:0-1810 GCA_964495865.1 uncultured Lentimicrobiaceae bacterium | reverse complement strand
GGTTCGTCCTTGCTGCCAAATACCGGCGCGTAATACTGGTTCCACACTTCTTTCGAGATACGCAGAACAGCTTCTTTCAATTGTGCCGGAGTTGCGTCAGGGTTGGCATACAGCCAGCGCCACACCTGCATATCGAGCAGCGATACGCCCATAATTTCGTAACACGACCAAATGGCATCCAGCGAAGCCAGGTGCTCTTTATCCGGGTTGTTGTCCTTCACGCCAAGCAGATCGAGATCCCGTTTCTGAAAAAGAAATGCCAGCGCTTCGGTGAATGCTGTATTGGGAACGCCTTGCAGCATATAATAATCAATATCGTACAGGTCGATGGTTTGCTCTACGTTATGCCCGAATTCGTGAACGGCAATATTGTACCCTTTGTAATTCATGCCTTTATCCGAAATGCGTGTGCGCAGACGGGCTTTGTCGCCTTTCATGGCAGCACCCGCGGCATGGCCCGAACCCCTTGCTGCATCAACCTGTATTTTGGATGCAATGTATTGTGCTCTTTCTGCGCTCCAGCCTAACTTTTGAAGCATATTGGCCATATCTTTTTCAAAAGCTGCGGGAGTAGGATACAAAGCCTGTGTTTTTGCGGTGAGATCATCTTCGTTGAGACCGCTGCGGGCTTTAAATCCATCGTACCAGATATCGAAAGGCTCAAGGTTGCGGCCAAGCCTTTTGCTAATCAAAGCGGCGACTTCTTTAATCTCCGGGGAAGTCATCAGCGAAGTAAAAAGTTTTTCCACATCCTGCTCCGGAATTTCCATGCTGAGTTCGAAAGCACGCTGGCTGTATGTTGGCAATGCCGGGTAATACGCATCGGTAGCATGAATGGCCCTGAAATTATTGAGCAGCATCTCGTAACGACGATCGGGTTCAGCAGTAAATGTAACTTCCTTGCCATCCTTAAGTACTTTATTATCAGCAGGATTCCACTGATAATCGGCGTTGTTGATCACCATTTCGGGAATACTCTGGTTGATGATATGTTTCATTACCGAATACACCATTTGTTGTTTGGGCAAACCGTCGGTTTTGCCGTAATGCGATTTCAGTTCATCGCGCAGGCCCCAGTGGGTAATGAGTTTCATCCCTTCAGGAAAATAGGTTTTGCCCGAAGCATCTACCAGCTTATCCATCACAATGTTATATTCCGAAATGTACATATCCGATTTCGAATATGCTTCGGTTACTTTTTGATTCAATGCTGCCGGAACCCGCGAAGTAAAAGCATCGCCCATACGTGCATAGGCCCAGTCGCGGCGCGACCACGATTTTCCCAGGTCGGATTTTTCGGTTAAAGTATAAAACGGAAAATTGAGAATGGTGATAAAGGCAATTTTGTTCGTAAACATATCGTCAGTTAAATGCGACGAAGGCGAAAACGAAGCAAACATTTCATCAACAGGTGTAAGTTCATCGCCGCTCAAATCGACCGGAATGCGCAAATCCATGCCCATTTTGTTAAAATTGCCGTACAACACTTCGAAACTACGCTGCAACTTATTGAACAAAACATCAAGTTGCGCAGTGTCGGCAATAAAATTTTTCATACAAAAAGCAGTAAAAACTTCCTGGTCGCCATCCTGGTTTTCCCAGAGTGAAGCCACCTGTTTTACACCTCGTTCTATGCGAAGTTTCGAAGCTTCGCCGCACGAATCGGTAAGTTGTTTGATCACCTTGTCCATGGTTGCCTGCTTGATAAAAGCCATTTTTGATTCCATAACCGAACCGTTTGGTTTGTTGCATCCGGCAGCCAGAAGGATCAACGGCAATGCCAGGAAGAGAAAAAGTTTTTTCATTTTTC
>CAZBZA010000781.1:0-1810 GCA_964495865.1 uncultured Lentimicrobiaceae bacterium | reverse complement strand
AGTATATTTACTTCAATTGGCAATATAGCCAGCACATCAAAATAATATCATGCCAGGAAAAACCGCTGCAGCAAATTACTCATTTTACTGCAACGGTTCAATTAATTTTATAAACTTGAGAAGGTATTAATTGTGGAGGTGTTTATCGCTTTCCCAGCACCTCAACCGCTTTCAGAAAAGCCGGGTCGGTGCGGAGGTAAATCGGGTAAAACCCTTCCGAGTCGAAGAGATTACGTGCAATATAACTTTTCATCAGTTCGCTGATGCGTTGTTTCGACGAAGCCGTTTCAGCGGGAGGATATTTAATACCATTTTTATCGGCAAACGCAATGTATTCGCTGTACAGGCTTTCGGTAACACTGAATGATTTATCGAACCTGTTTACATCTTTATGCACTTTTAATGAAGCACGGTTGCGGTCGGTATAATCGAAGGCAAACTGGTATAGAATTCCTTTGTTTACTGATTCGTTAAAAAATTTCAGGCCGGCATTCCTTTCGACAGGTATAAAAATATCGGGCATTATTCCGCCGCCGCCATATACTGTTTTGCCTCCGGGAGTTGTAAATTTGAGCGAATCAACCAGTTTAACACTGTCAGCACTTTCGAGTTCACCATCCTCCATACGGTGATAAAAATCCATGTAATATTCGTCGGAGCCATTGGTGTAAGGTTTTTGTATGCTGCGGCCGGTTGGTGTGTAATAGCGGGCAACAGTGAGCCGCAGTGCCGAGCCATCGCTCAATGCAACTTGTTCCTGCACCAGTCCTTTACCGAACGAACGGCGGCCGATAATAGTGCCGCGGTCGTTATCCTGTATGGCACCCGATACAATTTCGCTGGCCGAAGCCGAACCTTCATCAATAAGCACTACTACAGGTAAATCGTCCCATATTCCGCTCGATGTTGATGTTGCAACCTGCTTTGGGCGGTGAAGTCCCTGGGTGTAAACAATGAGCTTGTCGTCAGGTAGAAATTCGTCCGACACAGCAATGGCTTCCTGCAGGTAACCACCTGAATTTCCACGCAAATCGAGAATCAGTTTTGTTACGCCTTTTTGTTTTAATTCTTTCATTGCAGCATGTAACTCCTTACCGGTGGTGGCGCTAAATTTGCTGAGTTTTATATATCCGGTTTCTTTATTTACCGGGTACGAAATATCAATGCTCCAGGTTGGAATCACATCGCGCGTAATGGTGAAATCGATGAGTTTTTTCAGGCCTTTTCGGTAGATTCCTACTTTTACCTTGGTGCCTTTCGGGCCTTTCAGCAATTTCATAACTTTCTCATTTGCCAGTTTGATACTTGCAATGTTTTTGTCGTCAACTTTCACAATTCGGTCACCAGCCAGCAACCCTACTTTTGCCGAAGGTCCGCCAGGAATAGTATTAACAACCATAACCGTATCGCGTTCAATTTTAAACTGAATGCCTATACCTTCGAAATTGCCCATCAGCGGATCGTTGGCCTCTGCAAAATCCGAAGCCGGAATATAGACCGAATGCGGATCAAGACTGTGCAACATTCCGGTTATCGCTTCATCATTAAGTTTTTTGGTATCAACACTATCCACATAATTCTGGTCGATAAAGCGTATTAATTCGGTGAGAGTGCTTTTGACCTGCGAACCTTTGAACAGGGAATAATTGCGTACCAACGAGCTGCTCATCAGGTAATAACCCGTGAGTATTCCGACTACGAGCACCAGTGCAAACGCTAAGGGCAGATAAATATACAGGCTGCGATTGTTCTTCATTTTTATAATGTAGTATTTGAAGTATGTTTTTTAAAAGATTAAATTGGGGCGACA
>CAZBZA010000780.1:0-1813 GCA_964495865.1 uncultured Lentimicrobiaceae bacterium | reverse complement strand
GAACCCAAAACTCTGAAACTTTGAACATTGAACATTGAACCTTTGAACCTTTGAACATTGAACTTTTAAACGCTTGAACATAATAAAAAAAGGCCCCCTTTCAGAAGCCTTAGTAAATTTCACTCTAAACAATCACTTTAAAACCACAAACTTCCGGCTGAAAGTTTCACCATTAAGCGTGGTGAATTTTGCAGTAAACATACCAGTGGGATATTCGGATGTGTTCAGTATTACAGTTGTTTCGCCGGCAATATTTTTCTCAGTAACCAATATGCCCAGCGAGTTATAAACCTGCAGTTCGCTGACATCTCCACTTAGTTCAATTCTTAGAAAAGTGGTTGTGGGGTTGGGGTAAAGGTTTACTTCGCCTGTAAATAAAGGGTCGAGATTTGTGAAAATACATCCCCATTCCGGGCTTGATGGTATTGATGCGCCAGCTTCATAGACAGCTGTCACGCGGTACTCATAGCAGTTGTATTCAAAATTTGAAAGGTTCTGGTCGAAATATTCGGTTTGCACAACTAAATTCGGATTAATGAGAGTCCAGGAACCAGATGCAGATGTATTCTGCCCCGGAGGAAATACCGCATACGCACGGCGATAAATATCGTATCCCTGCAAAGTTTCGCTATTATCAGAAATTGGAATGCTATGCGCAACATCACAGCCTGTAGTGACGATTAAAGGCTTTGAAACCAATGCTGAAGGTAATACAGTCGCGGAACCGGTTATTGAAGAACGTGGATTAAAAGTTACAGACGTCTTTTTATCGCTGGTTATTCCGGTTGCCCGGATAAAAGCTATACTCGGCTCGAATCCGAGATCGCTAAGTTGTGCCCATGCTAATAAATCATCAGTATACCACGCAAGACTTGATGGCGCATTTGGTCCATTCTGATCCAATGGCAGGTAATCCGATTTGTTTGTCACAACCATATGCAGCATAACATAAAAGGGGCCGTTGAATTCCACGAAAGGTAGCTCAACATCTGTCCATTCACCAAAAACCGGGATGAAAGGCGCTGAATTATAAACAGAATCACGGTTTTCGTCAAAGATAGTGATGGAATAGATAGCCGAACCGCTATTAGCTTCCATAAACACCGAAACCGATTGCAGCACTCCTGATTCGGATACAGGAAACTCGTTTCCCAGCCAGCATTCACCTGTAGCGCCATAAAATGTAGAAAATTCAACCGTATTATCATCCAGGATATACGACATTACAGTATTGCCGGTTAAGGGAGGTTCCCAGATAAGGTGATTTTCACTGCCTATTGATCCTGACGGATTAACGACCAGGTTCATAGGAGGCAATAAATTTGTTTCAGCGTAATGAATAAGTACATTATCCACAGCCCAGTAATGAATCGCATCCGAAGTACTTCCATTTGCCCTGAAACGAACCATAAAAGTCTGTTCACCTGCCAGTGCTGTAATATCAAGCTGCTCGTTCATCCAGTCGAAACTGCCTGTATTCGAGTATTCTTTGGCTACATTCCAGTCTGATCCGTTCCAGATTTCGACAGTAAGTTTTTCGCTGCCTGATGCAGTAAAATCTTCCAGCTTTATTTCGTAATCGAAATATATTTTGAACGAAATTGTTGTATCAATCTCACTTATATTAATCATTGTACTTTGCAGTGCGCTGGAATAATCAGTCATCAGCGGGTCCCATTTAAATTTGGCTGCCGGTACCGGGTTATCCGAATCTTCGTCAACCAGCCAGTTCTCGCCGGGATTCCACAAGGTAGTATCAAATACGCCACCCGAGAAATCATCAAAGAACGGTAAATCTCCGCCATAAATAATT
>CAZBZA010000779.1:0-1814 GCA_964495865.1 uncultured Lentimicrobiaceae bacterium | reverse complement strand
GTTTCCAGGATATTTACATGCCTTCCCATTTTCTTCTGAATAACTTTAAAATGGTGAATATCTTCGGGACATAGCAAGGTGATGGCTGTTCCGGGGGATTCGGCGCGACCGGTGCGACCTATGCGGTGGATATAATCTTTAGGCGAGCGGGGAAGTTCATAATTAATCACATAAGGCAAAAACTGAATATCCAGTCCGCGCGAAGCCAGATCGGTAGCCACCAGCACCCGTATTTCCCCTGATTTAAATTTACCCAGTGTTTCGGTACGACCACCCTGGCTTCGTCCGCTATGAAAAGCGGCTGCATTTATCCTGTTCGATTTCAGCTTATTAACCACATTATCAGCCCGTTTTACTGAAGAAACAAAAACAAGCACCTGCTTCATCCTTTCCTTTTTAATCAGGTAACGGAGCAACGGCCCTTTGCGCACTTCATCGGTAAAATAGGCAATTTGTTTTATCAGGTCAATATCGAGGTCTTCCTCGTCGATACGGATAATTTCCGGGTTGTGGAGGAGCAATTCTTTTATAGCAAGTACTTCGTCGCTGAGGGTAGCTGAAAAAAGCAGGTTTTGCCTTCGCGATGGTAAAAGTGCAAATATCTTGTCCATCTCATCTTTAAAACCAAGGTTCAGCATTTTATCGGCTTCATCCAAAACCAGGGTTCCAACTTCCGAAAGTTTGACCGCCTTCGACGAAATAAGTTCAAGAAGCCGGCCCGGAGTTGCAACCAGTATTTCGGTTCCATTCAACTGCTTCATCTGAGGATTTATTGAAACTCCGCCAAAAACTGACTGTATTTTAACTTTACGTGGCAGCTTCGAAGCCAGTGAAACAAAAACGTCACCAACCTGAACCGCCAATTCCCGCGAAGGCACTAAAACCAGCACTTTTACAAAACGGGTTTTGGCTTCGGGTTTGTATTGCTGAAACATTTCGAGGATAGGAAGCACAAACCCTGCGGTTTTACCTGAACCGGTGCGGGCAATGCCAAGCATATCCTTTCCTTTCAGGATCACCGGAACTGCTTCCTGCTGAATGGGATAAGGTTTGGAATAATTGAGTTCAGCAATAGCTTCAACCAGGGGTTTCGACAAACCCAGCAACGAAAATGGCATGAGCAAACTTCAGTTAAATGAATGAAATGAGTGACTGTGGCAAAGGTACGTTTTAAAAACGGTTGTTGGCTGAGGAAGAAAAACGATTCGTCAAATCACTAACTCATTTCATTTATCAGCGAAGGCTTTTGAAAATGGAGGTTGAGGATTTAGAAAAAAGACAAAATGAGTTTACTGAGATTTAAATCTGCATAAAGCAGAAATAAATTACGTACAAAACCCAATAAAGATTTAATAGCGGAAAATTCCGGTTTAGAGCAGGTATTTGATAAGAACAAATCCGCCAATCAGTAACACAGTAAATGCTAATGCAAGCAGATTAAAATATTTATCGATAAAGCGTTTGATACCTGGACCAAATTTCCAGATCAAGTAAGCGATCAGAAAGAATCTTGCTCCGCGGCTTATTACAGATGCGATAAAAAGCATTAACAAACTGATATCAAATGCACCAGCCGAAATTGTAAATACTTTGTAAGGGATTGGCGTAAAACCGGCGGTAAAAATAACCCAGAAATCCCACTCAATAAAAAGTGCTTTTATACGGTAAAACAATTCGTGCGAGAATCCCGGAATATTGTTAAAGAAAAAGTTAGCAAACGCAGTGAATTCGCCATCGGAAGTCAGCCACGCATAATGACCTAAGGCATATCCGACAAAAGCACCGGATACCGATCCGACGGTACAAATTAATGC
>CAZBZA010000778.1:0-1823 GCA_964495865.1 uncultured Lentimicrobiaceae bacterium | reverse complement strand
CAGTACAGCAGGATTTCCCTGATAAATTGTAGTATCGTTGCTGCCTACAATGGTTGGAGTGGAAGGAGGAAGAACTGTTACGATAACATTATCACTAGAAATTGATCCACAGCCATCAGTTATCTGAACCGAATAAGTAGTTGTTATTCCTGGACTAACGGGAATAATGGCAGTTGTATCGCCTGTATTCCATAAAAAATGAAACGGAACTATTCCTCCTGTATGAGTTGCAGACAAATTAACACTTGTTCCGCTAAATATGGTTAAATCATTTGGCGCTTGAGCGATCAGAGGTGGATAATCATTTATTAGTAATGTAGTAAGTTCACTTTGAGTACCATAAATTGTAGTTATTGATGATGTTATACCAATAGTCTCGCTTCCTTCTGATAATCCATCGCTTATCGGCGTAACTAATAAAGATGCAGATTGATTTCCAGTAGCAATAACCAGGTTATTGGGCAAAGCAGGATAATCAATACCATAATTTGCAGTACCAGAATAAGTTAATGCAACATTTACAGGCGATGTAGCGATTGAGTCTAGTATGATTGAAATGATTGCAGAATTACACCCTTCAACAGTTGTAGTATCCAGTTCAGGTATTGCATAAACTGTATTAATATTAAAAGTATTAGTTGTAAAACTACCTTCTTTTAAAAAAATTGCTGACTGTACTCCTTCATCCATTGCATTTGCAACACCCAACTTAATGTGATAAGTTACATTAGGTATAACCTGTACCGTAGCTTCTAGTATAGTTGTGTATCCCCCAAATGCAAAATCCGGGGCTGTAATGATTGCCCCATTGCCACATCCAATACACCCACCATCACCATTATAATTTGGCACATAATAACTTGAATTAAGAAAACAATTGACATTGTTGATGGAAATTGGGATGCTCGTAAAAGGAATTATCGCAATATTAGGTGCTGTATTCATCAGGTATGGACCAGATAGCCCCGGGCCAGAAATAAAAAAGCCAAATCCATCATTAAATGGAGTGTAGCAAGGAGGAGCATTAATGGGGTATTCATCCGACGCAAATACATATTTGAAAGTAACAAGATTTCCGTTCGGAATAAAGTCAAATTCAAGAATGCTCCCACTATGCGTTTCAAAAGCATTGCAAACAAGGTTCAGGTCAGGATCATTTATTACACCTCCATTAGAGAAGCCAACAAAAACAGAGGGATCATTTGCTATAGTATTTACATTACCCGTAGATAAAACAATCCCGTTTGATATTCCAATATTATTCCCATTTGCGAATGAACCGCGGGAAATATCAGTCCCATTATAAATAACATTGCTATATGACACACCTGGACCAACAAGCATTTGAACCATCTGCTCCGGGGTTATGGCTGAATTTACACTGAATTGACCCTTTGATGTATAAATGAACAAACAAGTAATACAAATAATTAGAATTATTCTCAAAAATCTAGTTCGAAAAAAAAACATCATGAAATCATTTACATTAAAATTCAACTGGAGACAAGGAGGTAGTAGTTTATTTCTGAAATGAGGTTTAAAGTCGATATCAACTATTTATAAGTTACTGCAATAATCAATATTTCAAATAGAGATTAATAAGTTACACTATTCATTTGAAACATTGGTAAGTAAATAGCAATCAAAATAGTTGCCACAAATATAGCAATATAAATACCTACAAATAGGGTCATGTAAATTAAATCGTTTTCTCACAAAGTTAAGTTTGAAAAAGAAATGGAGCTTCTTTAATCTATCTTTTTAAAATAACCGAAGATAAGCTTCTAACGTATCAACGTCACCGTCCCCCATTTCGGTTCCGA
>CAZBZA010000777.1:0-1825 GCA_964495865.1 uncultured Lentimicrobiaceae bacterium | reverse complement strand
ATCAACCTGTGTGCCAAAAGTAACTTTGAAAACTGACATAAATTGTTAGAATTTGATTAGAAATTTCAGATGTTGAAATTTCATTGCCAATTCAGTGAAATTTGCATTTTTTAAAAAATTAAAAGATGGATTTCAAATTGCTGAATTCTAACGAAAACTGTTCAATGAACTTCAAAAAATTAGCTAAAATGATTAATCAGATCTAAAAGCAAACGTTTTTTTTCTTTTTAATTGATAAGGGATTCGAAAAAATAAAAATACTGTCAAATTTGAGTAAAAGAAGTAGCTGATCAACTTTATCCGGTGTAACGTAAATTATACTAATAGCGTAGCATTAATCGCTACAAAATAGCCTTTGGTAAAAGAGCCCCGAAAAGGATAACGGCATTAAAAATCAACTCATGCCGGTTGACAAAATATATTTTACTGAACAAACCATTAATCCCCGCGGTTTTATTATCTTTGGAATGAATCTCAACTAAAAATTATGCTTCAAACGAAGTAATTATGCCATACTATTTCTCATTGGGGAAAATTCCTCACAAACGCCATACACAATTCCGGAAGCCCGACGGAAGTCTGTATTCGGAGCAGCTTGTCAGCACCGAAGGCTTTTCCGATGCATATTCAATAACATACCATGTTCATGCTCCTACCATGGTGAAGTCACTGGACGAACCCTACAACGTAGCTCCGGAAATTGCTGTTGAGAATAACACACAAAACCGCAGTTTACAGGGTTTTTCAGTAAAACCTGCTGACGACTATCTTCAAAGCCGTGTTCCTGTTCTCGTTAATAATGATGTGTACCTTTCTTTGGCAGCACCTCGGAAGTCGATGACAGGTTATTTTTACCGGAATGCTTCCGCTGATGAACTGATTTTTATCCACGAAGGCAACGGCGTTTTACATACCATGTATGGCGAAATCCCGTTTGCGTACGGCGATCATGTAGTTATTCCGCGAGGAGTAACTTATCAACTGGAATTTGAAACTGAAAAGAACCGCTTGTTTATTGTCGAATCATTTACACCATTCAGGTTTCCAAAACGGTATGTAAATCATTTCGGGCAATTGCTCGAAAATTCACCACTGTGCGAGCGCGATATTCGAGTTCCGGGCAACCTGCTCACTCATGATGAAAAAGGAGATTTTAAAGTTCTTATCAAAAAAAATGATATGATTTTTCCTTATCATTTTGCAACTCATCCTTTTGATGTTGTAGGTTGGGACGGGTGTCATTATCCCTGGGCTTTTTCCATTCATGATTTTGAACCGATAACCGGCAGGGTGCATCAGCCGCCTCCTGTTCATCAGACTCTGGAAGCCAACAATTTCGTGATGTGCGCTTTTGTACCCAGGCTTTACGATTATCATCCTGATGCAATTCCGGCACCTTATAACCATAGCAATGTGGATTCGGATGAAGTCCTTTATTATGTCGATGGCGAATTTATGAGCCGTAAACACGTTGATCGTGGACAGATTACGCTGCATCCGATTGGACTAGTTCACGGACCGCATCCAGGCGCTGTCGAAAAAAGCATCGGATTGAAGGAAACCCGCGAACTGGCAGTGATGGTTGATACATTTAAACCATTAAAACTCACAAAGCAGGCCATGCAAATTGAGGAAAAGGATTATTATAAATCCTGGGTGGAATAATAAATTGAATAGTAATCAATAGAATCAAAAATACCATAATCATCCTTTTTTACCAGTATTTAACAATCAGATAAACAAATGGATAATCAAGATTTTCTCCCTATCAACGGGACCGATTACGTTGAATTTTATGTCGGGAATGCCAAACAGGCCGCACATT
>CAZBZA010000776.1:0-1836 GCA_964495865.1 uncultured Lentimicrobiaceae bacterium | reverse complement strand
CCTGAAAAACCACTGAAAAGCCTTACTTTTGCACGCCGAAAGCGGAAAGATAAAGAGAAGAGATAGTTATGGTATTTAATAAAACAGTTTTTACAGGGGCGATGGCCATATGCGTAGCTGCTATTTTGTGGGGGCTCGACGGTGTTGTACTCACTCCACGTTTATACAGCCTTGATATTGGAATGGTAGTTTTTATCTTTCATGCATTGCCTTTTTTGCTGATGAATATTTTCATGTACCGCGAGTACCGCCATCTGAAAAGGTTCACATCAGGAGATGTGCTGATGTTCTTTTTACTAGCGTTTTTTGGAGGGGCATTAGGCACTCTTGCCATTGTAAAAGCTTTGTTTTTAGTCAATTTTAAAGCGCTGACTGTTGTGGTTTTATTACAGAAACTTCAACCGGTTTTTGCTATTACACTTGCTGCTTTGCTGTTAGGTGAAAAACTCAAACGCAACTTTTTGGTATGGTCGGCACTGGCAATAACAGCCGGTTATTTCCTCACATTTGGATTCAAATTGCCTGATTTGCAAACAGGTGGACAAACGGCACTTGCAGCCGGTTATTCGTTGCTGGCAGCTTTTGCTTTCGGAAGTTCTACGGTATTCAGCAAGAAGGTTTTGCGTAAGTTTAGTTTCTTTACAGCTACATTTTATCGGTATGCTTTTACAAGCATAATTATGTTGTTGTATGTGCTTTCCACCGGAATGTTGAAGGGCATACCAAATATAAATAGCACTCAATGGATTATATTTGCCATTATTGGTATTACTACAGGTTCAGGAGCAATATTTCTGTATTATTTCGGTCTCACCCGCATACGTGCCATGCTTGCTACAATCTGTGAATTATGTTTCCCTGTATCTGCTATAATATTTGATTATTTTATTAACGATAAAATTTTAACGCCCGTGCAATGGGTAAGTGCCGCAGTGCTTGTTTTTGCAATTTTGAAACTTACGCTGGAGAAAGATTAAGAGTCTGTAAAATTATTGATTTTAACTTTAAGAAGGGGCGAAGGGCGACAAGGCGAGGGGCGATAAACGCATCTTATCATTGATTTATGAATGCCAAACTTAGTTTCTTACACTTTCGGATTTCTGTTTTCCTATTTTACTGAACTATTTATTTTCTACTGGCAAATTTAAAAGTCTCTATGATTTTGTGTGGTTAATGATAAATAAAAAAAGCCACATTCTCCGCAGAAAAATGTGGCTTTATATTGGAGAATTGAATTTTTAATCAGCAAAATCTTTCAGTGTGTCCATCAGTTTGCGACGGGTAAAGAAAATACGGCTTTTCACGGTACCTATCGAGATATTCAGATGATCAGCAATTTCTTTGTATTTATATCCCTGGTTATGCATCTCAAAAGGCATACGCTGATCGGCATCCAGTTTTGATATGCTTTTCTTGATTTCCTTTTCCGAAAACCTTGAGTCAGGCGAAGGGAAATCAGATTTACGCGGAATATTCAGGTAAAATAAATCCTCAGTACTATCAATAATTGTATTTGCTTTCTGATTGCGGCGATAGTTATTGATGAATGTATTTTTCATGATGGTATAGGTCCAGGCCTTTAGGTTGGTGTCGGCAGCAAATTTATCGCGGTTTGCCAGAGCCTTCAGATAGGTATCCTGAATAAGATCTTTTGCTTCTTCACGGTTTGAAGTGAGCAAATTTGCATAATATTCCAGGTTTTGATAGAGGCTTATCAATTTATGATCGAATTCTATTTGTGTCATAGCTCAGCGTGTTTAAATTTTATGCTACAAAGTTAAACAACTTTATTTATATTTAGTCTAAATAAAGTTAAAAATTTGTTAAATATTTATC
>CAZBZA010000775.1:0-1839 GCA_964495865.1 uncultured Lentimicrobiaceae bacterium | reverse complement strand
ATTATTGTTTTCGATCCAGTGAAGGTTAGTGGAAAAATAATATTTAATTCATCAGTAACCGGGTTGGGATAGATTTGTATTTCATTATCCTCAATTTGCGAATTAACCCCCAGAGGCTGGTATAATATTTCATTTGAAAAGTAAATTTCACCTCCTATATTGGTTGAATACTTATAGAAACCAGATTGTGGAGGAGAAAGAAATTGCGTATTGGCATTTAAAATTTCAACACCGTTCAAATACCAATTATAAGAATCGCATTTACTTGCTATGAGATTATTGTCTTCAAGTTTTAAAAAGATATCCTTTCCTGAAAATAAATGATGATCATTTGTTGCCACAGCTTTTTGAAAAGAAATACAGGTTGAACTATTATCCGTAATATTAACAAGGTCTAAGTAGGAAGTTTTGTAAGATTCATCATACAGTGGTGTAATATACTTCTGACTATAATAGTCAAAAACTGCTACTTGAGTATCTAAATGCGCCCAATTATTTAAACAGGCTGAAGCAATATTGTTGACTTGTCCTGTTTGTGGGTCATATTCAATAATACTATCATTGACAATATTAGTTGCATAGTATTTGTTATTTAGAACATCGCAAGTAAGGCCTTCGATAATAAGTTTTTCCCTATCAAGCTTTAAGGTTTTTTCAATTATTCCTTTTGAAATATCAATTAAAACGGAATACTCGTTTATTGTATCTCCTATTGGTTTTGCTGAAATAAATAATAATTTATTAGTAATTGGATTATACGTAGTTACGCTGCCCCATACTTGCATCAAGGTAAAATCTAAACTACAAATTACTTTTTTTTCACCTGTAGTAAGATCATAAGAATTTATGCGACTCCTGTCCCTATAAATCAGCCTATGGTTGAACATATCATAAAATAAGGCATAAATGTCTGAATATCCCCATATTCCCAAATCACCAACAGTATCGATTTTCTGACTTTGAATATTCAGTGCATAAACAGTTTGCGGGTCAGGTCCACAAGCAGTTAACTGTTCCATAAAATATATTAATCCCCTTTGAAGGTCAATGGCTGTTGCAAAGTCTGTCACCCAAAAATTATCATTAATACTTAAGAGTGTATCACAAACAGAGCTAACATAGTCGAATGTCACTACTCGTAAAGCATCATTGCTTTGATTAGCACCATCAATAATCCCTATAATTTTTGTTTCCTGTGGGAGAACTTTTAGAAAGCAAAACATTGAAAAAACAAGAATTGTAAGTATTCTTTTCATAACTAAGATTTTGATAAGCGTTAAACATTATTCTTTAAGATAATTTCGAGTTCTTTTTTTTGAAATACTAAATGATTAATTCCATCCCAATGATCAATTTCTGTATATAATTCATAAATGTGAGGATAAAGTGTGTAAAGCCATATCATTATTCACAAACAAATATAGACACTTTTTAGATATACAATATTCCAATTGATATATTTTATCGAATCAAAAACCCCTGATGGCAAGCCTTTGTAATTTAATGAATCACTTTCACCAGCCGCAGTCTGTTATGGCATTCCCGTTTAAGATAAAATGGCAACCGTCCATAAAAAATTAAGTCAGAGTGCAACTGGGAGTTGGGTACTGACTCCAACGAAAGTGTCCGATGACTTTGCAAGAGCGATCTCTTTCATTGCCCTACCGATCAGATAGTTTTTTATCAACCAGATTAAAACGTTCCGGATTATGGAATAAAGTATTCGCAAAAAATTCATATTTTTGCACGTTCACCATACAAAATCCCTTTTTGCCATAAGGCAGCCTAAAAGCCACTTACCGATTTATCTGATATAAAAATAATGCCCCGATCCACAAC
>CAZBZA010000774.1:0-1839 GCA_964495865.1 uncultured Lentimicrobiaceae bacterium | reverse complement strand
AGCCTTTTCTTTTTGCTTCTAACCATTGCTTTCACAAACATTTTTGCACAGGAATGGCAACCTGCCGGGGATAAAATTAAAACCCCCTGGGCCGAAAAAGTTGATCCGGCAAATCCTTTACCCGAATATCCGCGACCTGCAATGGTTCGCGAGCAATGGCTGAACTTAAACGGATTGTGGGATTATGCCATTCTTCCACAGGGTAGCGCAATCCCGGCGGTTTTTGATGGCCGCATTCTTGTTCCTTTTGCCGTGGAGTCATCGCTTTCGGGAGTTCAGAAAAAGGTCGGTGCGGAAAATGAACTCTGGTACCACCGGCAGTTTACGATTCCCGCTGCCTGGAAAAATAAAATTATTGTACTCAATTTTGGCGCTGTAGATTGGAAAGCTGATGTGTGGATTAACGATATTCAAATCGGTTCGCACAAAGGTGGATACACGCCTTTCAGTTTCGATATCACCCCTTATTTGCTGGAGGGCAAACCCCAGAAACTGACTGTAAGAGTTTGGGATCCGGCAGACACTGGTTTTCAGCCAAGGGGAAAACAGGTTTCGCGTCCTGGCGGCATCTGGTACACTTCCGTAACCGGAATATGGCAGACAGTTTGGCTGGAACCGGTTGGCGAAAATTGTGTAACTCATTTAAAAACAGTTACTAATATCGACAGGAATACGGTTTCTGTTTCTGCTTTTACTTCCGAAAATACTACTTCTGATCTTGTTGATGTTAAAATTTTTGAAAATGGAAAAGTGGTTGCTCAAAGCAAAGGAATTGCTGGTTGTGAGGTGCTGCTTTCGGTTCCCGCTGCACAACTATGGAGCCCTGAATCACCGTTTCTTTATGATATGGAAGTAATATTACTCAGGAATGGAAAGTTAATTGACCAGGTGAAAAGTTACGTTGGGATGAGGAAAATTTCCACAAAAAGGGATGCTGACGGAGTGGTACGAATGCAACTGAATAACAAAGACTATTTTCAGTTTGGCCCGCTCGATCAGGGTTGGTGGCCCGATGGACTTTATACTGCCCCGACTGACGAAGCGCTGAAATTCGACATTGTGAAAACCAAAGAAATGGGATTCAACCTCATTCGCAAACATGTGAAAGTTGAACCTGCCCGTTGGTATTATCATTGTGATAAAGAAGGAATCCTGGTTTGGCAGGATATGCCAAGCGGTGATGGCGGCCCTGAATGGCAAATGACACAATATTTTAATGGAACCGAAAACATCCGCTCATTCGAATCGGAAACCAATTACAAAAAGGAATGGAAAGAGATTATAGATATGCTGATTTCCAATCCGTGTATTGTTTCGTGGGTGCCGTTTAACGAGGCTTGGGGGCAATTCAAAACCATTGAAATAGCTCAGTGGACAAAAAGTTACGATCCAACCCGACTGGTAAATCCGGCAAGTGGCGGTAATTTTTATCCGGTTGGCGATATACTTGATATTCATAACTATCCGGAACCAAAAATGACTTTATACGATGGAAACCGTGTTTGTGTGCTTGGCGAATATGGCGGAATCGGGCTTGTTTATGATGATCATTTGTGGGTGAAAGACCGCAATTGGGGGTATGTTCAATACAAAACTTCTGCGGAAGCTACTGATGTGTACATACAGTTTGCTGAAAAACTTAAAAAGCTGATTCCTTCCGGATTTTCGGCTGCTATTTATACACAGACAACCGATGTTGAAATTGAAGTGAATGGCTTAATGACCTATGACCGGAAAGTAATTAAACTCGACGAATCACGCATCCGCAAGATGAATCTTGAAATTTGTAATTCGTTAAACGATAAAAAGTAAGGATATGAACAGGCTGAAGCTGCATCT
>CAZBZA010000773.1:0-1858 GCA_964495865.1 uncultured Lentimicrobiaceae bacterium | reverse complement strand
GCCTACCGGTGTCAATTCGACGAAAGCTATACAGTAAAATACATCAGCGAAAAAATCTTTGATATTTCAGGCTACCCGCACTCGGATTTCATTAATAATGCAGTGCGATCTTATGCTTCCATTATTCATCCGGAGGACGCAGAAGTATGCAGAACAAATATCACTGAAGCATTAAATAATAAAACTTCTTACGAGTTCGAATACCGGATTGTCCACCGGAACGGCAATGTTGCATGGGTTAATGAAAATGGAAAAGGTCTTTTTGAGAAAAGTGGAGAAGTTGCTTATCTGGATGGAATTATCATTGATGTGACAAGAAGAAAAGAGGCCGAATTGGCCATAGCTGAGAGTGAGAGAAATTATAAAGACTTAATGGATTTTCTACCACAACCCATTTTTGAAATGAACCTCGAGGGTCAAATAATACTCAGCAACAAAGCGGGAGACGAATTTTTTGGACCCCTCCCTGATAATCCAAATGAAAAAGTTTCAGCATTGGATTGTTTTATTAAAGAAGATATCCCACGTATTATTGAGAATTTCAGGAAGTCAAGCCTTGGCATAAAAACGGAACCTGGCGAATTTACCGCCATTAGAAAGGATGGAACGCTTTGCCCTGTTATGGTATTTGGGAATCCTATTGTACGTAACAATAAGATAGTTGGTCGCAGAGGTATTATCATTGATATTTCGGAACGGAAAAGCTATGAGGTCAGTTTGATTAAAGCAAAAAATGAACTCGAACAGATTAACAATAACCTTGAACAAATAGTGACCGATCGGACGAAAGAGCTCACCGAAACGAATAATGAACTTTTAAAAGTTCAGAAGGAAAACCTGCAGTCGCAAATCGAAATACTTAAGCAACAAGTCAACCCGCATTTTTTATTCAATAGTTTAAATGTGCTTTCGGGCCTGATAACTGTGGATGTTAACAAAGCCCAGTTATTTATCGATGAGTTTTCGCAGATATACCGGTATGTACTCGAAACCATCGAACAGCCCGTTACCAGCTTAAGCAAGGAAATTAATTTTATGCATTCGTACCTGTTTCTTCAGCAGATACGTTATGGCGAAAACCTCACATTTTCGGTTACTATTCCTGCCGGATTACTCGCAATGGTAGTGCCGCCCCTGTCGCTGCAGGTGATACTCGAAAACGCGATCAAGCATAATATTGTAAATGAATCGAAGCCGCTGTTTATCGAGATTTTCACTGACGGACAGTACCTGGTGGTGAAGAACAACCTTCAGCCTAAAATCTCTGCCCCGGCATCCACAGGACTGGGATTGAAAAACCTGGTAAAAAGATATGCGCTGATTACGGATATGGTACCTTCGTTTAAAGTGGAGACCAACCATTATATCGCAAGAATTCCCCTTATAGATACAGAAAATGATGAACGGACTTAATCCGTGTAAGATCAGAGTCTGATCAAAATGAATTAGGTGAACTGATGTTTAACATGAGCTGATTTCTTCTGCAATATTTCATTTCTACAGGCAGCCGATATGTTTCATATTGTAAAGAATTATAGCTGACCCGGAATCCTACAGGTTGTGATATCACACTTTCAACCTCTGAAGTTACACCCTCATCATAGTTTACTTTTCGTGCCGGTTTAAGGCACCTAATTTTGCTTTCATAAATAATGATCTAAAATATGAAAGCAATGCAACCTTCTATCAAAAGCGTTTATAAACCGGTAACATTCTTTGTACTAACGTTCCTTTTAACCTGGATATCCTGGTTTTTATCGGCCTACTTCAGCTTTCAGGAAAACAGCGAGTCGATCTTTGTGCTATTTATGCTGCCCGGACTTGTGGCGCCTTTTGCAATAGCCATGTGGATGATTTA
>CAZBZA010000772.1:0-1858 GCA_964495865.1 uncultured Lentimicrobiaceae bacterium | reverse complement strand
TCCGCTTTGCTTAAAGTCGCAAAATGTGTTTCGAGCAGTGCTCCAAACGTGGATGGTTCAACGACAGTATCAGCTTTGAATCTGCTAAGCAATGTGGACTTAAAACCATCGGTCAGCAACACATCCTTGCTCACTTTCCGGCGGTAGAAGGACGCAAGCGTTTTACCCAGCGAACTGATAAATTCATCCCTGAGTGCATCAAATAAAGCTTCAAGATCCTCAAAGCGACATTTTTCTTTACTGAGGTCAACTGGCATACGTGCATCGAATTCACCGGTGCGCAGCGCGATAATTTCAACAGGCAAACGATGGCTGTTTTTCAGCGCCAGCAAAGTACTCAACACACTTTTCACATTTTTACCCAGGTGGCCTTCGATACGCAGGAAATTGTAGGGTTCAAGATCATATTCCAATGCACGTGTAACAAAAAGCGGCGGTTTCGGAACATATTCGTCCGACCGGAAACCGAGGTTTTGGTTTGCGCGGTTGCGGCGTGTTTTTTCCACATTCCACAAATGGAAAAGGGGAGGAGTTCCGTTTTGCAGGTAATAATAAGGTATCGCTTTTTGCGAAAGCGGAACATCAGCCAGTTTAGTCGGCGTTACGCGGACAGGGATAAATTTGCGGGCTATTTCTTTATTGGAAAAATCGGGAGGCGTTGGATTGTCGGTAAAGCGAAGCACCATTTCAACCAGTCTTTTGAATAGTTGAAGCACCTCAGCTTTACGCTCTTCGCATCCCTGAATTGCCGGTGAACTGAGAAAATCGTGGCGGTAAACACCCGGATTATTGACAGAAGCGGGATTAACCAAACCTAACATAAGGTGTCGCGGGAAAAGTCCTTCGGGCGGACAACAGGCACACATAAGCCCGGCACCTTTCCACCGGAATTCCTCGTATGCCTGAAGCAGATCATCGAAAAGATCGAAATAATACTGAAGAAAACGAACCTGGCTCGTGGAAGCAGGTACATTGTCGAGGGCTCCGAATTTTGTACCAAAATCAGCAAACGGATTCAGCGGATAATCATCAGCGAGAAGCGGATAAAATGATTTGTATGCTGAAGCAAGCGCTTTACCGGTGCTGGCAGACAGCTTATTATTTTGAAAAACAGCATGAAAAGCGGCAAGAACATCATTGGACGAAACAGGCGCTGTGTTGGGAACATTGTAGCGCGGCAAACGTAAATCAGGAAGATTCAGTCGCGAAAGCAGGCTGGATTCAATGTCGGTGGCTGTGTATCCTGCTCCTAATTTGTTGGCTTTGGCAATGATTTTAGCCAGGTCATCCTGCGCTATCAAAAGGCGTCGCAAAGTGGCTGTAATCATTTCGCCTTTGTCATCGCAATTATTCGGACTGCAGTTACGCAACCCATCTTTTTTTAATTCCAGAAACAGGACAACTGCTTTATCCGACAGAAATTTTTTATCCTTACCCAAGGGAATTGTATTTGGCTGACCGGCCGGAAACATTTCCCACAAGGGATAGTGAACAATATTGCCGCCTGATTCGTATTTAAACTGCGGATATTCTATTTCGGTGGGAAGTGTGTATTTCTGATACGAAACCAGGGTAACATCGTCAGGCTCAATTAAAAGATATCCTGCAGAACCTACCCCGCAACCTCTTGAAATGTGAATTCGTATTTCGCCATCCACTGTTTCGGTTCGTATTTCCAGCCCACATTCAATACCTATTCCTATCAGGTTGGCCCGGGTGAGACGTTCCTGCTCGTCGAGGTAATCAAAAATCTGGTTCAGATGATGACTGGTAAGCACCTGGTTGGCTTCGAAGAGGGGATATTTATCCTGGGTTGGTTTCATAGTAAATACTGTTTTTGGATACTGTTTAATTTCTT
>CAZBZA010000771.1:0-1859 GCA_964495865.1 uncultured Lentimicrobiaceae bacterium | reverse complement strand
CTTTAATTATTAATACGTTAACAAGTGTTCCGGCTAATCATCCAAATGCGTATCTTTATCAACGGATTTGTAGTTTTATGCTTACTTACGCTGATTTAGAAGCAACTGAAAAAACAACTGTAAACCAGCTTCTTGTAAAATTTAAATCAAAATAATCGAATGGAAAACGTAATTCTTGTTGATACTAACGATACACCTGTCGGACAAATGGAAAAGCTGAAGGCTCATTTAAAAGGTGAACTTCACAGGGCGCTTTCGGTACTCATTTTTAACAGTGAAGGTGAAATATTATTACAGCAGCGGGCATTTAGCAAATATCATACTCCAGGATTGTGGAGTAACACCTGTTGCAGCCATCCCAGGCCGGGCGAAGACAGTCTTGAAGCCGCAACACGACGTTTGGGTGAAGAAATGGGATTTACCACTCCTCTTATCAAATCGTTTGATTTCATTTACAAGGCTCACTTCGACAATGGACTTATTGAGCATGAGTTTGACCACGTATTTTTTGGCACATTCGATGGCGAACCTGTTATTAATCCTGAAGAAGCGAATGATTTCAAATGGGTTAAGCTTAACAATCTGATGGAAGATATGAGGTCAGTACCGGAGAATTATACCGTGTGGTTCAGAATAATTATGGAGAAAATGGCGGAACGTTTCCCTGAACTGTTTGCCTGAAAAATTGTTTTAACAGAAAAGATCAAAAAGAAAAAATCAACAAAATGGAAACGATAGTAAATATCCTGTTAGTAGTTCTGGCCTTTTTCTTCATGGAATTTATGGCCTGGTTTACACATAAATACGTAATGCATGGCTTTATGTGGGCTTTTCATAAGGACCACCATATACGTGATGGCCGCAAGATTGAATGGAACGATGTATTTGCCGTTATTTTTGCCACTCCGAGCATATTGCTCATTTATTTTGGTGTGGTAAATCCAAACAGCTACCTGCTGAGTATCGGTATCGGTATCATGCTTTACGGTGCTGCCTATTTTATGTTTCACGATGTATATGTACATCAGCGGATTCCTGTTTTTAAAAATTTCTCAAACCGTTATCTGCGTGCAACCGTAAAGGCCCATAAAGAGCATCATAATCCGCATGCCGAGTACAATTATGGTTTCCTCATTGCGCCCTTTAAATATTACAAAGAGGTTTACGCTAAAGGAAAGAGTTCAAAATAATCATCTACCCGGATATAGAGATAGTACATGGAAAACTGGTTGTATGTTTTTATTAACCTCGGGGCAATAAGCATTCCTTTTCTTGCGGGTTTCGATAAAAGGCTTCAGTTCCAGAAACAGTGGAAATTCCTGTTTCCGGCAATGTTGCTTACCATGCTGGTATTTATTCCATGGGATATGCTCAAAACCGACCTTGCTGTATGGGGGTTTAACCCGCGGTATCTGCTTGGTTATTACATAGGCAATCTGCCAGTAGAAGAATGGGGCTTCTTTATTGCAATTCCTTATGCCTGCCTGTTCACGTATCATTCTCTTAATTACCTGATTAAGAAGGATTATTTTGGCAAATATGCCAATGCTTTCACTCTTGTACTAGCACTATTTTTTCTGATAACAGGCGCTTTAAATACTGACAAGCTTTACACTTCGGTAACTTTCATCTCGACTGGCGGCTTTTTATTATTTCACCGTTTCGTAGTGAAAGCTCCCTATATGGGGCGTTTTTACATGATGTATTTTGTAACACTTATCCCGTTTTTTATTGTAAACGGTTTACTTACAGGATCATTTATTCCTGAAGAAGTAGTTTATTACGACAATACTCAAAACCTTGGAATACGGGTTGGAACCATACCGGTGGAGGACATGGTTTACGGATTATTGATGTTA
>CAZBZA010000770.1:0-1860 GCA_964495865.1 uncultured Lentimicrobiaceae bacterium | reverse complement strand
GCTATTCCCGGACAGTGCCCGATGCCGACTGGCGCTACAACTCTTTGTGCTGGTGCTTCCGCAACGCAATATACCACAACCGGAATAGTACCTTCAACATACTATCTTTGGGAACTGACACCGGCTTCAGCAGGAACATTTTTTCAGGGCAGCCAGGTAATTGATATCGACTGGTCCGAAAGTTTTACAGGAACTGCCTCCCTTCGCGTAAAAGCCAACAATGCAAATTGCGAAGGCACATTTTCCGATCCATTACAGATAACGGTTAATAGTTTACCTGCATCATTTGTTGTAACCGGAGGTGGCACGTATTGCGGACCTAACGGAACAGGGTTGCCGGTTGAACTGAGTGGTTCGCAGGCTAATACAAGCTACACGCTTTATAAAGATGGAAATGCTACATCTACCGTAATTCAGGGAACCGGAAATGCCATCAGTTTCGGAAATCAGCTTGCTGCCGGAGCTTACAGCGCAAAAGCTTCGAACCAGGCCAGCTGCATTTCGGATATGAACGGAAACGTAAGCATAGCCGTTGATCCACAGGCTCCTGAAAAACCTGCTGATCCTGCAGGCCCGGCAATAATTATAACAACTGAAACCCCAACATCTGAATTTGTAACCACGAGCCTGTTTGCCAGCACTTACAGTTGGGAATTAGCTCCTGCAGAAGCCGGAACCATAACAGGCAACGGTGCAGCTTCGCTTATTACCTGGAACCAGGCATACATTGGAACATCAAAAATTAAAGTTCAGGGAGTAAATACCTGCGGCAGCAGTACCTATTCGAACGAAGTTTCCACAAGCGTGAACATTGGTGTCGGAATTCCGGAAAGTAAGGAAAGCGCCTACTTTATTGCGCCAAATCCTGCAACTAATTCAGTGACAATATTTGTTCCTGAAGCAATGGTTTGTGATGTGATGGTAATAAATAACAACGGCAAAGTAGTGCTTTCGAAACCTGGAATGAACCTGAATAAAGAAACCCGGTTGGACATATCGATTCTTTCGGCAGGACTTTATAACGTAGTTCTCAGAAATCAGTCCATAAGCCGGACCCTGAAACTCATTATAGAAAAATAGTTCTGTTAATTCATTTACAATCAAAATAAAAAGGAGTTCCAGTCACGGAACTCCTTTTTTTGTATTTTCCTTCTCACATTGCCAGCACAAACTGAATAATATTTTACTGAGTAACTAAGAGCGCAACTTTGGTGAATTTGCCTTCAGTAATTACTATTTTGTCACCATTAGCATTATATGCCTCAAATTGGAAAGTACCTGATACTTTATTATTAGTTTTATCATATTCAGTAATAACTACTTGTCCGACAGGAGTATCAGCAACAATAGTGGAATAAAATCCTTCGGCTGTGGCATTTAAAACATATCCTCCAACAGCACTTGTTTCGGAATCAGAAATAGTATAAGTACCGGTAGTGTTACCAAAAAGATTTAATTGAATTGCTTCTGCCATTGTACCTTTCATACCTGTTATCTGTGTCAGGTTCATTGTTTGCGAATAACTGCAGGTAGCAACATCAGCTGCCCATGCATTTCCGGCGACTTTGGCAGTCATACCTGCTGCAATAACAGGATCGTCTTTTTTGCATCCGAAAGAAATTAATAATGTTACAGCCAACAGGCCGGCAAGAATTGATTTTTTCATAGTGTTTGTTTTTGAATTAGTAATTAAGTGTTAATTGAGTTTAAAAATTGTCAGTTTTAGTAGTATGAGTTTTGCTTACTATTCCTGGAGACTATGAAACAAAAGATCTTTTTTCACAATATATAATTGTTTTTGTGTATGATGGAAATGAATGGGAATGGACATTGTCATTACATAAACAATAAAATGGTGAG
>CAZBZA010000769.1:0-1863 GCA_964495865.1 uncultured Lentimicrobiaceae bacterium | reverse complement strand
CACGGTCAAAGAAAGTGGTAATCCTTGGTTCGTTATTAATGAGGTTTACTTCGGCCTCGCAATAATCGCGGATGCCAACCTGCACGAGATGAGATATTTGCGGAAGTTTTATGGCATTGTACATGATGGATGCATGCGAATATTCAAAACCTTCGTAAGCCTTCCTGAGATCAGCATGTGCATCAATATGAAGGATTCCGTAGGAAGGAAATCTTTCAGCCAGGGCTTGTATCAATCCCAGTGGAGTGCTGTGATCGCCTCCTAAAAGTGCAACTATCTTGTTTTTCTTAAAAAGCTTAAGCGATTCATTTTTAACCCATTGGTTCAATTCGAGGCAGGCAAGGTTAATTTCATCGAGAGCATCCTGCATGGTAGTATTATCCATTGGATCAATTCCTTGTTCCATCTGAATAATATATTTTTCAGCCTTTGGACGCAAAACCTGATTCCTTTCGAGAATGCCCTGGTTCATATCCTTCATGGAAATTCCAAGTTTCCAGGCATCTTTAACAAAAGGATCGTACAAATCGACCTGGTACGAGGCAGCCAGGATTGCTTCCGGAGCACCGGCAGTTCCTGCCTGATACGAAACCGTTACTTCCCAGGGGACAGGCAGAATAACCAGACGGGCATCGTCGGCATCAAAAGGTAAACCATAAATGTTACCACTTAAGTCACCAATCCCGTTTGGGTCGAATGAAGAGATTTTATCTTTTAAGTTCATGAAAATGTATTTTCAATTTAGATTGTAATACTATACGCAAGGATTTTGGCATCAGGATTGCTTCGTTGATTTTCAAATTCGAAATGTAAATTCCGGAATCATTGCTGATCGGAATTGTTTTCGGTCAGCAATTTGAGAAAGAGTTTCATACCCTTGATTTTGGCATCATCCAACGTATAACTGATGTCGTTTTTCAGGTATGTAATTAATTCCTGTTCAGTAATATGCAGCTTTCCGGCCAGTGTAACCGATTCCTCCCTGTGGTTTGTTCCCCATAAAAGAGCGGACCGGAACGAAGTTTCAAAATCTTCCGGCAAGGGTATACGGGTAATCCATGCTGCAAATACAAAAGGTAATCCTGTGAATTTAATCCATTCGCCTGCCAGATCGTAGCAGTGTTGATATTGCCTGCATAATCCGAATGTTTTATCACCGATTAGCACCATTCCCTCATCCGGGGCAGGTTTTCCATGCAGATTGGAAAGGCTCTCCCATTGTGGATTTATTTTCCAGTAGTGCTTTGCCAGAATTTTAACAAGGTTAACCGAAGTTCGGCTATCCGTATCGAGGTATATGGTTTTTAATGATTGAAGCTCTGAATTTGCGAGTAGCAATACCGATTTAACATCTTTATCGGCACCAATACAAAGGTTTCCGATCAGTTTGTAACTGGGTATGGAAGGTAATGCCCCCACAGGAATTAATCCAATATCAGCTTCTGCAGATATGATTTTTCGGGCGCATTCCGATGGTACATCGAGGCTCAGCTCAAATCCCGATAATAATCCGGAACGGGTGAGACCATAAATAAACGGAAGTGTATTGTAGTATGAAACGGCTGTAATTCGAATCGGATTCATAACGCCGAAATTATAAAAAATAGTTGGAGAAATGACCTGGGATGTGTTGTATGAATTCCAAACTTATTAACCGGTGAACCTTTAAAAAGCGTATTCTCGTTAATCCGCATATTGGGGTTTTAATTTTTTAAGATGTTTCCAGATTAAACTGAACATAACTGAAGGTGCAGAGCACCACAAACTTTGTAGAGTTTTACAGATAAGAAGATTAAAAGGTGTAGAGCATTTTAATTTTTGTGGAGTTGTGCGCATAATAAGATTAAAAGGTGCAGAGCACCG
>CAZBZA010000768.1:0-1864 GCA_964495865.1 uncultured Lentimicrobiaceae bacterium | reverse complement strand
AAAAATGAAAGTTGCTATTGTAGGAAGTGGATATGTCGGTCTGGTGACCGGTACATGTTTTGCCGAAGTTGGTATCGATGTTACCTGTGTTGATATTGATGCAAAAAAAATTGAGGACCTCAAAAACGGGATCATTCCCATTTATGAGCCTGGTCTCGAAGAAATGGTGCACCGCAACATGAAAAAGGGACGGCTGCAGTTTACTACCAGTATTGCTGAAGCTCTTGTTGACTGCGAAGTACTTTTTAGCGCCGTAGGAACTCCTCCCGATGACGATGGAAGTGCCGATTTACAATATGTGCTCAGCGTTGCCCGCGATTGTGGCCGCAACATGAATGATTACCTGCTTATTGTTACCAAAAGCACCGTGCCTGTTGGAACAGCGCTTAAAGTAAAAGCTGCTGTGCAGGAGGAACTCGACAAACGCGGAGTAAAAATTGATTTTGATGTAGCTTCCAATCCCGAATTCCTGAAAGAAGGCGCTGCCGTTGACGATTTCCTGAAACCCGACCGTATAGTTGTCGGACTCGATTCGCCAAGAGCCGAGGAACTGATGAAAAGTTTGTATAAACCATTCACCCTCAATGGTCACCCGGTAATTTTTATGGATATTACTTCGGCCGAAATGACTAAATATGCCGCCAACTCCATGCTTGCCACAAAAATCAGTTTCATGAATGATATCGCTAACCTTTGCGAAATTGTTGGCGCTGACATCAATATGGTTCGTAAAGGCATTGGCTCCGATTCGCGTATTGGCAATAAGTTCATTTATCCCGGCATTGGTTACGGTGGTTCCTGTTTCCCTAAAGATGTAAAGGCTTTGATACAAACAGCCGCCGGTTTCAAATACAACCTGCGTGTTCTTCAGGCAGTTGAAGATGTAAATGATGATCAGAAGTCGGTAATGTTTCACAAAGTGATGAAACATTTTAACGGGGATATTAAAGGAAAAACCATAGGAATGTGGGGATTATCCTTTAAGCCGCAAACTGACGATATGCGCGAAGCTCCTTCGCTGGTACTGGTGAAAAAGTTTATTGACGCCGGTGCTAAAGTTAAAGCTTACGATCCTGTTGCTATGCACGAAGCCAAGCGAATATTAGGTAGCCAGATTGAGTACTCCGAAGATCAGTACGAAGCCCTCATTGATGCCGATTGCCTTTTGCTGGTTACCGAATGGCCCGAATTTAAATTCCCGAATTTCAACATCATACGTAAGTTGCTCAAAGAGCCCGTTGTTTTCGACGGACGTAATATTTACGAACTGGCCGAAATGAAACGCAAAGGATTTACCTACTATTGCATAGGTATCGACACTACAAAGTAATAATTTACTTAACATTGCAAAAACCTGATTGCCCCGCACATGGTTATTAGGTTTTTGCTTTCTTTATAAAATTAGGGTTATGATCAGGAAAAAAGTGTTAGTTACCGGAGGAGCAGGTTTTGTGGGTTCCCATTTGTGCGAACGACTACTGAACGACGGGCACGAAGTGGTTTGCCTGGATAATTATTTTACCGGGCAAAAACAAAATATTGTACACCTGCTCGACAATCCGTTTTTCGAGTTGATAAGGCACGATGTTACCATGCCTTTCTTTATCGAGGTTGACGAGATTTATAACCTCGCCTGTCCTGCATCGCCGGTACATTACCAGTACAACGCCATTAAAACAATGAAAACCTCGGTAATGGGTGCTATTAATATGCTGGGGCTGGCCAAACGTATTAAGGCGAAAATTTTACAGGCTTCCACCAGCGAAGTGTATGGCGACCCCCAGGTTCATCCACAGATTGAAACGTATTGGGGCCACGTAAACCCCATTGGCGAAAGAGCCTGTTACGACGAAGGAAAAAGAGC
>CAZBZA010000767.1:0-1868 GCA_964495865.1 uncultured Lentimicrobiaceae bacterium | reverse complement strand
AAAAGAGAAAGCTCCTGAAATAAATGCTGTTTTTTTTAACATGGGGTTGAGGGATTAGTTGAGACAATAATTTTTAGCTATGGCTAATTGATTATCAATAAATTACTATAAATTTAGTTCGGATTAAACACATTTTGCCTTTATGTTGTTAGAAACAGCTTTGCAGGATTTATTTACCGGCATTCAATTGCTGACGAATAGCAAATCCGCCCCAACTGTTACTGAACGATAATATTTTTCGAATATTCCTTACTCCCGCTTTTCACTTTTAGAATATATGTTCCTTTTTTTGCATCTGTTAAAATAACCTCACGGCGTGTTTGTAATAAGTTTTTATAGTCAGCATAAACTTTAACTCCAGCCATATCATAAATTTCAATTGATCCGACCGGAGATTTACTGTTTAAAGTAAATTTCCCATTGCCAGGGTTGGGATATACTGAAAGAAATTCATCCAGAATTTTAGGTTCAGGGATACTTAATACCTGTTGATAATAATTTACTATGCTATCGGCAAATGTTATTGAATTACCGGTGGACTCCCAGTATTTTAATATCTCTGTAGATGCGAAATTATTTTCATCCAAATTAAAATTATGCTTCCAGTAATTTACCCAACCATTAGCATACCAACCCTGATACAGACGCTCAGTAAGAAAATTATCCTGATTGCAAACATTATACATTTGGGTATTATTAAGCCAGGCACTGTCGTTCCACGATTTTGATAAAAAATGATTCAAGTTGTCATTTGCATCATACGAATAGGTGATGAAATCCATATTCTGCCAGTCGGTAAAAATCCACCGCTGGCTATTCTCACTTGACATTTTATTGCCGCTATCATAAGAATAAGAATATTGCATGTTTTTTAACCATGTCGAAACATTCCACAATTCTTCTAACCTGCTGATTCTATTATTAATTGAATCGTAACCATTTGTGTATTGACGAGTATTGCCCCAGTTAGTGTAATCCGATGTTTGATATAATTCATTTATGAGATTCTTATTTAAATCATACGAATAAATAATTCTTTGGTAACCATTCCATTCATTATTAAACCAGACATTAAGTGATTGACTTATAATGTTATTGTCCGAATCATATTCATATACATATTTGTGATATTCTGTCCAGGCATCATTGCTCCATACTCGAAAGTTATCACCAATTAAATTGTTAAAAGCATCATAGGTGTAAATTGTTTGGTGATAATTGGCCCAGGTACCGTTAATAAACTGCAAAATTGTATAACTGGTTAGATTATCGGAAGCATCGTAAGTATAGTTATACTTAGTCGAATTAAGCCATGCTCCTGAATTCCAAACCTGTACAGTTTCGCTCAGCAGGTTGGAACCATCACCATAAAGCATATCAATATGCTTATATCCAAGTAGCCAGCCTGGATTCTGTTGTGTATCCCATCGATAGTTATATATACTGTCAAATCGCTGATATACATCAGTTTGCATACTTGATTGACGAAAATTAAACAATCCTGTTCGTAGTTTTAAATTTTTATCAATTTGCTTTTTTAAGGTACTTCCGTTAATAGCCTCAGTAGAATTCGATTGATTTTTAAGTGTTTGACGGACTAAATTAGCTGCTTGCTGAGCTTGAACTGAAAAGTGTATTGAGAAAATCAGGATGACTAATACTAAAGTTGTTTTCATGATGCTGTTACTTTTTAAATGAATAAGTAAAAATTTCTGGTCATTTTGCTACTAATTATGTTTTTTAATGATTTTCTAATAATATATCGGCTGATTATATAAAAATATGCTGGAATGAATTTATTCAACTGTCAGCCAGTACAAAAATAGAAAAAGATTTCAAATGTGCTTACAAACATACCAAAACCGCCA
>CAZBZA010000766.1:0-1869 GCA_964495865.1 uncultured Lentimicrobiaceae bacterium | reverse complement strand
AACTGGTGAATACTCCCAAGCACTTTCAATTCAAGCTTCGCCATTGATTGGTATATACGATCAACCATTGGGCGAAAAACTTATTGTATGGCCTAATCCTGCTAAAAACATAATCAATATTAAATCATCCCTTCGCGGAGCTTGCAGGCTTTCCGTTTTTAATTCACAAGGAAAAGTTGTTTTTGAATCAGGATATACTGACATCACGAATCATATAAGTCTGGATTTGAGCGAACTGTCTACCGGTATATATATATTAACCCTTATAAATGGAGATAATCGGGAAATGAAAAGAATTGTTCTAACGCGATAATGGAGATATACCCTTTTACTTTCAAACTCTCTGTTTCTGATTGGTGTAAAAAATTTTCAAAATGCAGAAATGCAAAAAAAAGCCCTCATTTCTGAAGGCTTTTTTTTATTTCAAGCTTTACGGTTCGCTTATTTGCCGATTCTTATATCGAGGCCGATTGCAAGAAGCCAGGTCGATTTGGCATAATCCTCTTTAACCGGAATTGGGTTAGTTCCAAGCATATGGTTAAATGTTTTACTGTTTTCTTCGTACATGGTAAGAAGTCCGCCCAGGTTCAAACCTATGCCCGGAGTAATTTTATACTGACCGCCGAAGCCAACAGTATTTGAACTGTTGCTATAACTAAGGTCACTTTGATATTCTTCCGAAACGCCGGTCTTTGCATAGTTGAAACCAGCACTCAAAAGGAATTTTTCGGTGAAGTTATACTCAAGCCCTACAGAAGCCTCGTAAAAATTATTATCAATCAGAACATCATTTGCTACTGGATTGCCGAGGTCATCTTTTTTGCCATAATCAGCAGTTTTATCCCAATAATAATTGAAACCAAGTGATGCTGCTAATTTTTTAGTTACCGGGTATGAAGCGCCTATAGATAACATGGCAGGCATATCGGAACGCGACTTTGCACCATTAGGAAATGTTCCCGTACCATCAATATTGGTTTCGTTGGTCAGCTCAATTTTAGTGATCATTTCGTATTTGATGGCTAAAGTCAGTTTTTCAGCAATAGTAAGGTTAGCGCCAAACATTGGGGTATAACCAGTACCGGTTTGAGTTACATCAACTTCGGCATCGCCTGTTTTAGCAGCTAATCCGGTCATTTGGGCAGCTCCTCCGGCAGCTTGTGCCGAAACTGTTGAATAAACCACTTCTGCTGATGCAATAGGAGTTTCAATGGGCTGTCCTGCTTTTACCAAAGCACCTTCGAAAGCGGCCTGCTGAGCAGCTGAAATATATCCGGCTGCCTGTGCCTGGGCAAAAGTATATGAACCAAGTCCGGCATCGGCAAGGCTTCCTGCACCTGCAGCGGCTGTATTGTATTGTGTTGATACGCCAGTATAATAAGCAGCTTGTTGAGTACCGAATAAATCAGCACGCATAAACGCACCTGCATATGGAGTATTGGCAATTGAAGGATTAATCATAATATCGCGGATAGAACCGTTATACGTGTTTTTTGCTGTTACCGAACGAACACCAGCAAAAAGTGATAACGAAGGACTTACTTCATAAGAAAGTCCAAACTGATAACCAAAATATATCGACGTACCTTCGAAATTAATATCAGCTTTGTAATCAGTAACACCAGCACTGGCTGCAAGACTTGGAACAAGATCTGAAATGGGCATTTCGAATGATGGAAGTCCTATGTCGTATTTGGCACCGCCGCCGCCTCCGACCGGATTAAATCCAAACGAAAAAGCCAGTTTGTCCATTTTATAAACAGCATACACTCCCGGAAATACAGGTGCTTCGACAATACCTGTGTATTTTGCTTCGGGTGCACCATGAAGATAAGGATAGTTGTTAACCACATCCTTGGTTTGGAAAAT
>CAZBZA010000765.1:0-1869 GCA_964495865.1 uncultured Lentimicrobiaceae bacterium | reverse complement strand
CAGATTTTTTATCAGGTTTGCATTTATGATAATTTTCCTATATTTACATAAAATTGCAAACGATGTTCTTATTGCAGTTTAAATTCAGAAATAAAAAGAAATAAACGGTTTAGTTTCCTTCAATCATACTCAAAATCAAGCACCAATGAAAAACGTACTCAAATTATCTGCCTGGCTCTGCGGGGCTGTTGCCATTGTAATGATGTTACTAGGTATTATCGCCGTTTTTACTGGTGGTATTTTCATGAACCACATGTGGTCGAACTATTTTTATCCGGCATACAATTTCCTGTTACTGGGGATATTCCTGTTTTTAGCCAATATTGTCAGCAAAGAGAAATAATACTTATACCTTTCAGTTTGCTAAAAAACTTAGTGAAATCAACACTTAAATACATTGGCTTCAAAAGTTCTCAGTTATACAACCGGTAAAACCGAGACCTTTTTTGTGTCTGATTTCAGGATAAGAAACCGACTCAAGCTGAGCCGGAATTGAATACATTTAACCCATGACCTTCGCGGATCAAACATAAGCTTGTCCGCCTATTAATTTATGGTTTTATTAATTTACCATATCTTTGGCGGGCGGTCATACAGCACCCCATATGCGCATACTCACCTTTGATATTGAAGACTGGTATCATTTCCTCGAACATCAATCCACCAGGGATGAGATGCAATGGAAAGATTTCGAACCCCGTGTGCGGCATAACACTGCTAATATCCTGGAGTTTCTCGAAAAACATCAACAGAAAGCAACTTTTTTTATTATTGGATGGATAGCAAAAAAAAATCCGGGCTTAGTAAAAGAAATTGCTGACGCAGGGCACGAAATCGGGCTTCATTCATACAGCCATCAGCTTATATGGCAGCAGACACCTGAGGAATTCAGGCAGGATATATTGCGAAATATCGGCATACTTGAGGATCAGCTAGGCTATAAAGTTGACAAATACCGTGCACCTGGTTTTTCGATAAAGCGGACCAATCTTTGGGCATTTGATGTGATGGCAGAAACCGGTATTACTACTGATACCAGTATCTTTCCGGCAACACGCGCGCATGGAGGAATGCCATCATTCCCTCACAATTTTCCCTGCCTAATCAAACACAATGGCATCAGTATAAAAGAATTCCCGGTTAATTATACAAGTTTAGCCGGAATTCGCACAGTGCTAACCGGTGGCGGATATTTCAGGTTCTGGCCTTATACTATGATCAGACATTATACCGAAAAATCGCCCTATGTGATGAGCTATTTCCATCCACGCGATTTCGACCGGAACCAACCCCTGTTGAAGGATCTTGGTCCCTATCGCAGATTCAGGGCATATTACGGACTTAGTAATTCGCAGCAAAAACTCGAACAATGGATAACCGATTATTCTTTTACCAACCTGCGTGCTGCCGATGACTTAATCAACTGGAATACAGTACCTGTGGTCGAATTAGATTCTTTCTGAAAAAATATCACATTCAATTTTCACTGTTTAACCCATAAACTATCGATTTCTTTGAGTATCAGGAACATTGTGGTATAAAAAAATCGAATCAAAGGTACCTAAGAACAAATTTTCAAAAGTTGACTTTTAATTAACCTTTACAGGAATAGTTCAGCTATAAACAAATTGATTAAAATGTTGTTATGATTCTTAGTATTCACCCCCTCAGAAGCGGATTATTACTTTTCCTCTGTAATGTTATTAACTCATGATAATTAATACGTAGAAAATGGTCGAAGTGTTTTACATTTGCATACCTCAATCGCACTCTGTCTATACTCCGTATTATATTTACTAAAACATATACTACTATTGGTATGCAAACCATTGATAATTTTTATTTCCATTTTTTTCAGCCGCAATACCG
>CAZBZA010000764.1:0-1873 GCA_964495865.1 uncultured Lentimicrobiaceae bacterium | reverse complement strand
AAAGTATCCGCCATGCTGCAGGAACGCGGCAACCACCAAATGGCCCGTCATCGTACCAATAAACCGAGCATTCCGAAACTTTAGTTTTTTCTTTAAAATCGTATTGAATCCAGACAGTTGTATCTTTTTTGGGCCACCAATGGAAATACAATACTTCGTGGTCGTTCGAACTTTTTGGCAGTTCGAGGTCGTTGACCGACCTGAGCGAACGGCCCGGAGCAGACGCACTGATTTTACTTCCCGATGCTATGGTTGGTAAAGGCAAAGGCCTCGCTGCCGTTGCTTTGTTAGCTATCCAAACCTGCATTTCGCCTGATCCTCGATTTGCCCAGGCGTAGTATGGAATGGCTTTAAAATCCTGTTCGGTGGCTATCACTTTGCCATTTTCGGTATTAACAGCCACATTCGCCTTGCCGGAAATAACCGCTATCCCATTAAGCAACTGTGGGTTAAAATCGGAAGTTAATTCAGCTGTTGAATCCAAAACAAGATTCAAAACATGTCCATCTTTATTATCCGGTCCTTCGAGGCAATAAACCAACGGACCACGCTGGAGGGCAATTCTGTCGCGGTCGGCCATTACGAGCGGATGAGCTGCTACCTTTTTTACTGGCATGGGTAATGTAAGTTCAATCTTATCACCAGTTTTCCAGGTGTTTGCGATAACGGCATAGCCATTTTTCAAAACGTATTTTGCCGGAACGCCGTTTACAGTAATGGAATACGGAGGATTTTCATCGGGTAAAAAGTGATACAGATCACCCGGCACCACTTCACCTTTAGCCCAACCCGGAATGCGGAGTGCAACACTAAAATTTTTAATCGTTGAAGGATTTATGGTAACTGATATTTTCCCATCCCACGGATAATCAGTAGTTTGAATGATTTGTGTTTTACTCCCGTTGAAAGCAATTTCCGCTTCATTTTGAACATATAAATTCAGATAAATAGTTGATTTATCGAAAGCATAAATATAACCAGGAATTGACGGAATAAAACGGCAAACATTACTCGGACAGCAGGCGCAGCCAAACCATGCGGAGCGTTCGTGTTGCCCGCGCGATTCGAGAGGGTTAGGATAAAAAAAACGGTCGCCGCTTAGCGATACTCCCGAGAGCAAGGCATTGTAAAGACTACGTTCGAGTACATCGAAATATTTCGATTCGCCGTGCAAAAGGAACATGCGGTAATTCCAGAAAACATTGCTGATAGAAGCACAGGTTTCGCAGTAAGCCGACATATTCGGCAAAAAATAGGGCTCACCGAATCCTTCGTTGTCACCACCGGAACCCAGACCGCCGGTTATGTAATATTTTGTATGAATAAGATCATCCCAAATTTTAGTCAGCGCACTGTTATACAAGTGATTACCAGTTATCGCAGCCACATCAGCCATTCCCGAATACATATACGTTGCCCGCACAGCATGACCCACAATTTTATCCTGATCAACCACCGGTTTATGTGCCTGGTTGTATTCGTCGCCATTATGGCGGATATCAAGCATATATTGGGCAAGCTCGAGGTATTTTTTGTCGCCGGTAACGCCGTACAATTTCACCAGACCCATTTCAATTACCTGGTGACCAGGATAGTAAGGCAACTGCTTACCGATATAATCGGAATAAACCAGGTTGGCACTTTTTATAGCAATATCCAGTAATGTTCGTTTGCCGGTAGCCTGAAAATGAGCAACCGCAGCCTCGTAAAGATGGCCGAGGTTATACAGTTCGTGGCTGAGCTCGGGAGTTTTTTCCCAGCGTTTTTTACCCACCCACTCATGCATATTATTCGAATCGATGGTGCGGTTGGTGTACAGATAGCCATCAGGTTCCTGCGCCAGGCCGATGTAGTAAATAAGCGTATCGAGAGT
>CAZBZA010000763.1:0-1875 GCA_964495865.1 uncultured Lentimicrobiaceae bacterium | reverse complement strand
ATAGCAAAGTTATTGCATCGTTAGCCGAATGGTTTCACCTGAATGTTCCTATGCTCTGCAATCCAGAAGGTTTTGACCTGAAGGCTGTGGCATATGGAATGTGGGATGATGAGTATAAATTGTGTAGAAGCAATTACGGGCTACGGGCCGAAATGGATTTTGGTTTCCAGCTTTTCCTGAGTGCAGGAGGGAAATGGGTTATTGAGCCGCCGCATTATTCTTTTGATATTAACAATACCGAAACAGGGCATGGAACGAATCCGAATTATCATCACTTTGTAGCAGAGTATTTCAATTACACTCATCCGGACTCGAAATATAAATATACATCTGCTGACGAAAAAGCAATAAACGATGCGGTTGTTAAGCTGAATGGCATTTTTGCCGTCTTCCCTTTCGCAAAAGAAATGGCTCCGGGTGTGCATGTTTACAAGGAATCGGTTGATGGCCATTTTTACCACGTCATTGTTTTTAATCCCGAAAGGCCACCGTACTGGATTCCGGTAACTTTAAAAGAACTGGCAGAAATACATCTCGACTATTATACCAGTCAAAAAGATGAATTTCTTTTGCCTCAACTGAAGAAGGAAATAGCTGAATTTTCGGAAGAAGAGCTAAATGCGCCTGCCTATTTTGGGCATGATTCACATTTTGTTTTGAGGGCAAACGGTAAAAATGAAGGCCTGCAACTTATGCGTTTCAATCCTGACTACTGGAATCGTTCGCTGTCCCCTTCAACCATACAGTTTATGACCTTTTATTATCCGCAGATGGATGAAGTGGCCCTGGCTGAATCATACAAAAATAACGGGCATTCTTTCTACAGCCAATTACTGGTGAATGAAATAGACTGGAGGAAATTGGCAGAACTTATGAAAATGCATGACTTTGGGATTAACTAAAACCCGGATTTTATCTCTTGTGTGTTTTCAACAGCCTGATCTTAAAAGCGAAGACAATTGATGACACAAAAACATTCACTTGCTTTTCCTTTTAAAACTTACTATATTTACACCAACCATTAAAACCACTAACCATGAAAAAAAAATTATCTCTAATTATGATGTTGCTTTTCGTAAGCAGCATGGCATTTGCCCAGGTAGAAAAGGGTAAATGGTTTATTGCCGGATACAGTAGCCTTGGGCTCGATATTGGGAGCGAAAAATATGAATATCCCAATAGCGGGTGGAAAAGCACGACTGTTTCTGAATACAAGTATACCGAATTTGACTTCAACCCCTATGTGGGGTATTTCGTAATTGATAAACTGCCTGTTGGTTTGTTTATTGATTATGAATATATGAAGGAAGTAGATAAGGAGGATGATGATACCTGGAAAACATCTGATTTTACTATTGGCCCCTTTGTCCGCTATTATATTGCGGATGTCAAAGGTTTTTTCCCTTATGTAGAAGGCAGGGTTGGTTTTGGCTCTTATAAGGAAACTGAGGAATATTCAGGCAACAAGGACGAGTGGAAATCGAAGATTTTTACTTACAAACTTGGGGCTGGGGCAACCTATTTTTTAACCGATCATGTAGGCCTTGATCTATTTCTGGGGTACGATCATGATTCGTACAAATATGAAGATGATGATTATGAAGAAACGGAGACTTATTCATCCCTGGAAGTAAACCTGGGAATTGTAGTAACATTAGGCAAATAGTGAGGCAAATCTAACACTGTCAGTTATTTGGTTTGAAGCTAATGATTTTTTAAAAAAGACTGCCCCGAAAGAGGCAGTCTTTGTGTATTAAAGAGGTTTGGTTTAGTAATTCTCCTGCTTTTCTTCAAAATATGCTTTTGGATGCTGGCAGGCCGGGCAGTTTTCGGGAGGATTTTTACCTTCATGAATGTAACCACACTTGCGGCATT
>CAZBZA010000762.1:0-1885 GCA_964495865.1 uncultured Lentimicrobiaceae bacterium | reverse complement strand
CGGAAGACGGAAGACGGAAGACGGAAGAAAGATATCGGTAGCTAATGGAAAGTAGTGCCAGCCCGAAGCCGAAAGTAAACTCAGGATAAAAGAAATAAAAATGGAAAATCAATTTACCTGACCAGATCAATCCTGGAGTTAGCAGTGAAGATTTCAAAGAAAATCTCACGACTCCTGTCTTCTGGCCAGTGCAGAAAGTCCTATAAAATTAACATCAAAACTCAAGTAACAATTCACCTAAATTCTCTTAATTAATAACCAATCAAAATGAAAATGAAAAACCTGATGAATTTCCGCACTTTGCTGATTATGATGATCGTAAGCTCAGCAATGATCCTTGGCTCCTGCAAAGACGATGAAGATCCAATCGTTGAAGGAGACAAAACTGAACTCAATGCATTGATTGTCGAAGCTGATGCACTTGCAAATGCCGCTACCAGCGCCGATTATCCGCAGGCAGCTATTGATGCCTACAAATCGACCCTTGCAACCGTTAAAACAGCTGCTGCAACACCACTTACACAAGCTGAAATCGATAACCTCGAAACACAGTTAACTGAAGCCATGAACACTTTTGAAGCGCAGGCTTATGGTTTTATTGATGAAGCAATGTACCTGAATGCCGGCTGGCATTTCGACGAAGGAACCGGAACAACGGCTACCGCTTTTTCAACAACCAAACATGTTGCTACTTTCTTCAAAGGAAATACCGTAATTATGGGCGCTTCGGCTATGTCACCTTCGTGGGTTGACGGCGTTAAAGGCGGAAAAGCTGTATATCTTGATAAAGGAGCTCACCTCGAAGTTCCTTACACAACAGCATTCCTTCCTGTTGACATCACCATCTCGGTATGGGTAAAACCTGATGCTTTGTACGAAAACAACTACATCGTTTCACAAAACTACTGGAATGGCTATAAACTTCAGACACAGGGCGGTGGAAAACCATTCTTCACTTACAAAAAAGTGGATGGCGGAATCATTGATGCTGATAATGAAACGGATAATTCAGTAAAAGCCGGTCAGTGGAACCATGTCGTAGTTTCAGTAAACGGAACAACCAAAGAACTAAAGTTCTATGTTAACGGAACCCTTACAAAAACATGGACCGAAGCCAATAAGTCAATCGGCCCTTTAACAAGGACTCTTACCGCTCCTGATCCTCAGCCGTTTATCATTGGCTGTGTTGCAACCGATGCCGAACTTGCAGCCAATTTCATGTCGTGGACAACCGCTGATAACTTTGGTTATTTCAAAGGCGTGATTGATGAACTTAAAGTTTATAATATCGCTTTGGCTGATGGCCAGGTTTCAAAACTCTATAACGACGAAAAACCTTAAACTTTTGGGTTAGTGTTTTTTGATTGAGGTGTGAGGAATGGCCCAATTGATCTGCATAGTTTATGCAGGCTTTTGGGCCTTCCTTTTTTCAGAATAAATCTGGTACTAAAAATCTGGTTGCTATGTTAAGTAAAGGAATCATGTTCAGAATTTCGCTGGTGCTGTTGCCTGTTTTCTGCATCAGTTATAATTCATTTGGGCAGCCGTTACACCTCAAAGCAACCGGCGATAATCAGAACGGATTTCACGTTGAAATTTATAGCGGCGACCAGCTAATGGTTACCAATACCGAAGAATTCTCTATCCGTTTTTATAATACCGATGCCAGTACTACGGCTTTTATTCCGGCCTGGAAAGGTGAAAAATGGACCGGAAACGATACCTCAATAACCCTTACCCGGAATTCATATCTGCCGGATTTTGATGCCAATTTATCCGTTTCTGTTAATTATGAAATTGTTAACAGCAATGTGGTAAAAAAGACGATTCGGCTTTTTCAGCCCTCCATGACAGATATGTACTATATCCTGCAGGAAACCTCGCG
>CAZBZA010000761.1:0-1890 GCA_964495865.1 uncultured Lentimicrobiaceae bacterium | reverse complement strand
CTTCAAACCCTTCAAACCCTTCAAACCCTTCAAACCCTTCAAACCCTTCAAACCCCTACCCTTTCGCTACAGCTCCATCATTTTTAATAAGCGTTTTATAGTTGAGGGATGGAGAAGCAACCAGTTTTCCCAGGCCAAGCTTTTCCCACATTTCGTCCACCTGCCGGATGGTTGTATCGTCCATGGCCAGTACATTGGGCCACTGACGTTTAAAGCCGTCAGCCTCCAGCGACTTGCTGGTGCCATCAATTGCCATTGGCGAAGTTGGTTGTCCTTTAGCATTTAATGCATAAAAACAATCCCTTAACGGATCAATATTATTCGCAACCAGCCACACAATATCCTGAATACGGATGGTAACAGCTTCCGGATCAACATAAACGACCCAGTTTATGCCTTGTAATGCTCCTTTTTCGGAAAGCTGCTGATGCAAAGTATGGATTTCCACATCAGCTTTATTAATACCGATCACCAGCACAGGAAACTTAATTTGTGCAAGGGAAAAATTGCACGACAGCGAGTTCAGATCTAGATGATTTTCGTTAAAAATAATTCCTGAAGGATCAGTAAAAATGGGTTCCCCTTCCAATTTTGTAGTAGCATCAATACCTAATTTGCTTCCAAGAGCAAATCGGCTGCTCGAATGATCGAGAACATCAACAGGTCCGCGATTAAAAATAATATCGTCAACCGGATGAACATGCTCACAAATGTGTAATGCAACAGCTTTGCTATCATTTAGATCCACATCGGCATCCGTAATAACAAGTATTTTATTAAACATCATCTGACCGGCACCCCAAAGGGAATTCATTACTTTTTGCGCTTGCCCCGGATAGGTTTTCTTAATTTTTACCAACACGATATTATGAAAAACGCCTTCGTCGGGCATAACCATATCCACAATTTCGGGAAGCATACTCAGTTTTATGAGTGGCAGGAAAATGCGCTCAGTTGCTTTACCCAGCCATTTATCCTCCTGTGGCGGAATACCAACTATTGTTGTAGGATAAACAGCCTGTTTGCGATGTGTAATACAGGTTACATGAAAAGCCGGGTAATAATCGGCCAGGGAATAAAATCCCGTGTGGTCACCGAAAGGTCCTTCCCAAATGAGGTCTTCGGCAGGATCTACATATCCTTCGAGGATAAAATCGGCATCAGCAGGCACTTCAATATCCGAAGTGAGGCATTTGACTAGTTCCACCTTTTTTTTGCGCAGAAACCCGGCAAGCATATACTCATCGATGTTTTCGGGCATAGGCGCGGTAGCACAATAGGTATAAACAGGATCGCCTCCAAGAGCTACTGCGACAGGCATTTTCATTCCCAGTTTTTTATATTCCCGATAGTGAGCAGCAGAGTTTTTGTGCAGATGCCAATGCATTCCGGTTTTATCCGGGCCAAAAACCTGCATGCGATACATACCCACATTCCGCACACCGGTTTCGGGGTGACGGGTATGGACAACCGGCAAGGTAATAAAAGGCCCTCCATCATGCGGCCAGCATGTAAGTACCGGCAATTTTGAAAGATCAGGTTTCTCCATCACAATTTCCTGGCAGGCGCCTTTCCCTTTCAATCGGCGGGGCATAAAAGCAGCCACTTCGGCCAGGGTTGGTAAAAATGCCAGTTTGCTTATCAACGAACCGCGCGGAGTCATAAAATCAACTAAGAGATCCTGAATTTGAGCTGCAGTATCATCAAGGGTTTTTACTCCGAGAGCAAGGCACATTCGTTTTTCGCTGCCCATCGAATTGATAAGCAAAGGAAATAGCGTACCATTATTTTCGAAAAGCAAAGCCTTTCCGTCACTTTTGCTCATGCGGTCGGTAATTTCACTGATCTGAAGATGCGGTGAAACATATTCATTAATCCTGACAAGTTCGC
>CAZBZA010000760.1:0-1898 GCA_964495865.1 uncultured Lentimicrobiaceae bacterium | reverse complement strand
AAAACAATTTATCCTACCGGTTTGGCAAATCGAGGTTTGCTTTCAATATTGTTACGAACTCCAAAAGCCAGTATTTCAAGCATAAGGACTATAAAGCGGATAGTATAGGGGCGATGGTTCCCTTTTTATACACATCTTATTTGTCGCCGGGTTACAACAATTTATCTGCAGGGTTAAAATTTGATGCCGGTGATTATTATACCATTGAATTCGGATTGGTTAATGGCAGGAAGACCCGAATAAAGAATCAGGCTATTTTCGAAAGCCGAAGCGCTAATAAATTATACGGACTGGAAAAAGGGGAGGTTAAAAAAATGGAGTTTGGCCTCAATCTTATTCTAACTATACCATCACATGAAATAGCTAAGAATTTGTACTTCGAAAATTTTAGCCAGTTTAATGTAAATCGGTCTGATATAAAATTCCTAAAGTACTACAAAGCAGATATTAACAACGCATTTCACTTTAAATTCCTAAAGCACTTCCGGTTAACCCTACGTACCAAGTTTTTATACGATATCAATGCTAATCCTAAGCCCATGTTGGTGAATAGTTTTACAATAGGATTCTATCTAAACAATACCTTCTAATCGTTACCCCACCATCATCTTTCCAACACCGGAAAGATTTCCGGCAGGATTTGTATATCGCACAAAGTGCTTGTTTCAAAAAAGTTAATTGATACTAATATTCGATTAAAATAGATGTATATTTGTGGCATCAATCACAGAAAAACACGGTTTTAATTATCATAAAATGAAACGATCTATAATTTTCCCGGCAATTCTTATTTCGCTTTTATACTTATTTGTAACAATGAGTTGTAGTAAGGATGAAATTTTACAAAAGTCAGATAATGATAGCATTGCCCTTTATTATGTAAAACTTGATACTCCCAATGACACGATTCAACTTCCGGGAAATCTAAATATATTTTTCGAATTTTACACTACTATCGTTTATTCGCCCCACCCTTATGAAGAGACAAATATCAAAATGAAAACATCTAACATCGGCGAATTATCGCTGAGTACCGGTAACACTGAATATGCTCCTTTAATTAAACGCGACAGCACAATCGATTCCAGTATTTACTGGCAACCTGATTTAATTGTGGTTCAACATATTGATGTTTCGACCACTATGAGTATTTCACGCAAATACGTCGGAATAAAATGTACAAAAGGTGGGAAAACCTACTTTGGCTGGGCAAAATGCTCTGATGAGAATGACAATAGCGTTTACTCGTTTTATGAATTTGCAATTGATACTTCATCAATTAATCGTGGTGTGGTAAGAGCTGGAAGGAAATATAAATCCTGAAATAGCGTATTTGTGAATTAAGTATCAGTAAGCATTAATAAAACTGATTTTAAAACTAATAGAAGATTACAAATAGTTAGCATCAACTTATAAATGCAGCATCGATTCATGAAAAACAACATCCTTATTGCAATTGCAGTTTTAATAACAGCAATACTTATTGTGATTTTTTTAAAAGACGAAACACTTCAAATACTTGGCAAGGGTGCAGTAATGGGCAGCATTGCTTATCTGCTATTAAAAATATTTAAAATCAAACGCATCGGTGAAAAGTAATCCTGACAACACTTTTTAACCCCTACTTTACCATCATTTTTACTACCCCGATCTGATTTGATAAAGAGTTTATAAACCTTACGAAATAGCAACCTGCTTGAAGTCCCACTCTATCAATTTGAACCAGTTCGGAGTTTATATTGTTGATTTGCCGCACTTTCTGCCCCGACAGATTATATATCTCAACTGTTCCATCTGCGATTTCCTGATCTGTGTTAATTTTTATAGTGGCTACGGTGCGGACGGGATTCGGATAAATGGTTAGTGTGAGTTTTTCGGCTGCCACAAACTCTTCGAAT
>CAZBZA010000759.1:0-1902 GCA_964495865.1 uncultured Lentimicrobiaceae bacterium | reverse complement strand
CATACCTCGGGCGATCCGTATTAGGTTCGTGGTATGGTGCAGCCGGATCTATAATCCTGATTCTGGTTTGGGTGTATTATTCGGCCATTATACTCTATTTCGGAGCTGAGTTTACAAAAGTGTTTGCCGAAACTCATGGAAATAAAATAATTCCGAACGGATATTCCGTTCAGATTATAAAACATAAAATTGAAGTGGATGAGCTGAAAATGGTCTGAATCTGTTTAGCTTGAACTATTCATAAAAAAGCCCTGCTTTACTTTATCTTAGTGAATCTTAGTGTTTTTGTGACTTTGTGGCAAATATGCTGTAAGCCACGAAGACTCTAAGGCTCAAAGAGTTCACCAAGTTTGTGAATAGTTCAGGTTAGGGCCTGCTTAAAAACTCAACCAAATTATTAACCGGTTTTAGATTCAGGTGCTCGCACCTTACATTAAACTCTATTTCGCCGGACTCTATTTATGCCCTTTCCCTTTGGCTTTCCCCGGATTTGTGGAATTGGGATGGTGAGGATTATTGGAGTTTTTATACCAGCCTTTGTGTTTCCCATTGTCGTGCCGTGTAGTTACAACGCAGGATGAACCGGCAATAAGGAATACCAGGCATAGAAGAAAGAAAGCAAATTTTCTTATAATTTTCATATTTTACTAGGCGCTGAAAAAACTATGATTCGTCTTTTGTAGTTCGCACAAGGCTTATACCGGCTGCAAAGAAAATAATTCCAAGCACACCATAAATGATAAGCGCTTTTATGTCGCGGGTACCTCCTGAGGTATTCACAAATACGATTGCAGTATAAATAAGTCCACCTATTCCAAGCATGGTAAGCAATGCGCCAAAGATTCGTTTCAGATTCATGATTTGATTTTTAATTGGTTAACCGATCAGTAAACTAATTGTTTACAGGAAGAATTGTCTGATCAGGACTGATAGGATTGTAACAGCCGTGCAGGATATAAGACTGCTCTCTTTTTCAGACAGTAATATTAGTAAGGTAACTGAAAAGACCAAATACTTTAAGGAGCCAAATAATTACAACCAGCACCACAACGATGTTTAAAATCCTTTTGAGTGTGCTTTGCATGGGTATATAGCTGTTTACTACCCAGAGGAGAACTCCTGCTGCAATTATAACGAGTAAAATGGTTAAGAGTGGCATAAAATCGGGTTTTAGTTATACGTCAAAGGTACAATCAGCTAATGCGCGAAGAGTTATACATTTTATGTGATTAATTACATAATTCACACATTCACAGGCGAAACCACCGCATAGAAAAGAGGATTCAGAGCGGAAGTTAAAATGACAAAATTTCATTTATTAAGTGTCATTCTGACAGCAGAAATCGTTTTAAAATGACAACGTAAAATATTGATAAACAATAGATTGAAAAAAAATTGCAGCAGTCTGTTTTTAATGGTATTTTTTTTGATTTTTGATTCGGCAGATTAATTCAAAAAAAGTCAAACAATTAAAAAGGAGGTTATTATGTCACTCATCAAAAGAGAGAATTATTCGCCCACCTGGCCGGGTTTCTTTAATGATTTCCTTAACCGCGACTGGTACGATTGGTCGAACCAGAATTTCTCGCTCACCAATACCACCATCCCTTCGGTTAACATTAAAGAAAACGAGAACGAATTTGAGGTGGAAATGGCTGCCCCGGGCATGACGAAGGATGATTTCAGAATTGAACTCAACAACAGCGTTTTGACCATTTCGTCGGAAAAGCAATCCAGCAACCAGTCGAAAGAAGGTGAAAACGTTACCCGCCGCGAGTTCAGCTACCAGTCGTTCAGCCGTTCGTTTACTTTACCCGTGATAGTGGAAACCGAAAAAATTTCCGCAAAATACGAAAATGGCTTACTTCGGGTTAACATCCCGAAAAAGGAAGAGGCAAAGCC
>CAZBZA010000758.1:0-1903 GCA_964495865.1 uncultured Lentimicrobiaceae bacterium | reverse complement strand
TTATCGGGCAGGATGATTCAAAACGGGTTCTGGCTGTTGCCGTTTACAACCATTATAAACGTATAAATCAACCCGCATCGAAGAATAAAGATGATGTAGAGATTGAAAAATCGAATATTATACTTGTAGGTGAAACCGGCACCGGAAAAACGTTGCTTGCACGCACTATTGCCAAACTTCTGCAGGTTCCGTTCTGCATTGCCGATGCAACTGTGCTAACCGAAGCCGGATATGTAGGCGAAGATGTCGAAAGCATCCTGAGCCGTCTTTTACAGGCAGCTGATTATAATGTAGCTGCTGCTGAAAAAGGTATTGTTTTTATTGACGAAATTGATAAAATAGCGCGTAAAAGCGATAATCCTTCCATTACCCGCGATGTATCGGGAGAAGGTGTGCAACAGGCTCTTCTGAAATTGCTCGAAGGGGCTGATGTGAATGTTCCGCCACAAGGTGGACGCAAACATCCTGAGCAAAAAATGATTCTGGTTAATACCCGGAACATTTTATTTGTTTCGGGAGGTGCATTCGATGGTATTGACAAAAAAATTGCATCGCGCATGCAAACCAGCGTTATTGGTTACTCAACCGACCGTGAAAAGGATGTGATCGACAAAAATAACCTTTTACAATATGTGGCTCCCCAGGACCTGAAAAGTTTCGGTCTTATCCCCGAACTGGTTGGCCGTTTCCCAGTAGTAACCTATTTAAACCCGTTGAGCCGCGAAGTGCTAATCCGTATCCTCACCGAACCGCAGAATGCACTCATCAAACAGTTCGTCAAGCTATTCGATATGGATAATGTGAAGCTTACGTTTACTGATGATGTGTATGAGTTTATCGTTGATAAAGCAATAGAATTCCGTACCGGCGCCCGCGGTCTGCGTTCGATTCTTGAAGCCATTCTTACTGATGCCATGTTCGAAATTCCATCGCACGGGAAGCACTCCGAACTGCTTATCAATCGGGAATATGCTGCCGAGAAACTTGGAAAAACCAATATTGCAAGGCTTAAAGTAGCTTAATTTCTTTTATTGACTAAATGAGGATTTGAGAAATGAAAAAACAGAATCTCTGTAGATTTTATTTCTCATTTCCTGATTCTGAAAATCGGTTAATCAATACTCTCGCAAAGCCGTTCTCAGTGCTGTTCTTCTTCCCGGAAACATCGCACAGGCCTATCAGTTTGTTAAATTTTAATGGTCATCCAATAAAATTGTCGTCTTGATTGTTATTACTATGGCATAATTATTGAAACGTTTCAATAAAAAAAACTGTACCATGAAGTCCGTTTTGGTTGGTTTATTAGCTTTAGCACCCTTTCTTTTATCTGCACAGGGAATATTGAATCCTCACTCTGACGAAGGTTACCACTGTTCGGCCATAGTTGTGGATGGTGATACTATTCCTGTAATTTACTACGATGAAATATACATCTGGGGTAACAAATCATTTCGTAATTCAGCCGAATCGCGACAGTGGGAACGCCTGGTGAGGAATGTGAAAAAAGCCTATCCGTATGCCAAAGTGGCTGGTATAAAATTCAATGAATACAACCAGAAAATGGCAGGTATTACCAGCGAGAAAGTGAAGAAGGATATGATGAAACAAGCTGAAAATGAGTTAGAAGCACAATTTGGCGATGAATTGAAAAATCTTACAGTTTCGCAAGGTAAGATACTGCTTAAGCTAATCGACCGGCAAACCAGCAATTGCTCTTATGATATTGTAAAAGATTTCAGAGGTAAATTCCGCGCTTTTTTCTATCAGTCTTTTGCCCGTATTTTTGGTTATAACCTGAAAGTGAAATACGATCCGCTTGGTGCTGATGCTGATATCGAACGGATAGTGCTTATGATTGAGAATGGGGTGATTTAGCCAATTTTTTTCGTTTTATTCTTCTGGG
>CAZBZA010000757.1:0-1903 GCA_964495865.1 uncultured Lentimicrobiaceae bacterium | reverse complement strand
AAGAAAGTTAAATGGAAAACCGAAGGCGGCGGACCGTTCCTTGCTTCGCCTGCCATTTCAGGAAACCGAGTAATCACCGGTTCTCAAAACAAAACAGTCTATTGTTATGATATCAGGAACGGCAAATTACTCTGGAGTTTCAAAGCTTTGAACAAAGTAGATGCTTCTCCAGTAATCACAGGCAATTCGGTTGTAATTGCATCATCTGACGGAAGATTACGGTTTCTTGATATCACAAAAGGAACGGAAACCTGGAAATACGAAGTTGGAAGTGCTATCATTGGAACGCCTGCTGTAACTTCCAAAATGATAGTTGTTGGGGCCGGTGATGGGAAAGTATATGCATTCTCGAAATAAAGTAAAAAAGAAACCCGTATCTTTAAATCTTAAAAATATCTGGAATGAGCAATATTAAACTATTTGAAAGCAAGCAGATTAGGTCAGAATGGAACGAAAAGGAACAGAAATGGTATTTTGCAATTATTGATGTTGTAGAAATTCTGACAGAAAGTAACAACCCACGAAGGTACTGGAGCGACCTGAAAAGGAAACTCTCTGCTGAAGGTTTTTCTCAGTTGTACGAAATTATCGTACAACTGAAAATGATTTCATCAGATGGGAAAAAATATACCACCGATTGCTCCGACGCAAAAGGCCTTCTCCGTATTATTCAATCCATTCCCTCACCAAAGGCTGAACCTTTCAAGCAATGGCTGGCCCAGGTTGGCTCCGACAGGTTAGACGAAATCGAAAATCCTGAACTTGCAACGCAGCGCACGCGTGAACTCTACAAACTCAAAGGTTATCCTGACGACTGGATTGAAAAACGCATGCGCAGCATTGCTATTCGTGAGGAATTAACCGAAGAATGGAAAAACAGAGGGGTAAAAGAACAACTTGAATACGCCATACTAACTTCTGAAATTTCAAAAGCAACTTTTGGATTAACACCATCGGAGTATAAAAAAGTGAAAGGTTTAAAAAGTCAAAACCTTCGTGACCATATGACAGACCTTGAACTCATCTTTTCAATGTTGGGCGAAGCCTCCACCACAAAAGTTACACAGGCAAAAAATTCCAAAGGATTTGCCGAAAACAAGGCTGCTGCAAAAATTGGCGGAAAAATAGCGGGAAATGCATTAAAAGAGTTAGAAAAAGAAAGTGGCGAAAAAGTAGTTTCTTCCGGGAATTATTTGCCGAAAGCTTCCAAGCCCAATCAATTAAGCAAAAAAAAAAGTAAATGAAATAGCCATGATTGCAATAAATCACCAACCGAAGATGATATTGGTCAATCTGGCGTATTCCATGTGACCCGTAAAAAATTAACAATAACACATGAAGATAGTCCATATTGTCCCCGGTTTCGGAGGAACATTTTACTGCGGTAACTGCCTGCGCGACAGCGGTGTTGTTGCTTCCCTAAAAAAAGCAGGCCACGATGCCATTACACTGCCGATGTACCTTCCGCTAACTATGGATGGAAAAGAATCCGGCGACGGAATTCCTGTTTTTTATGGAGCCGTAAATATTTACCTCAAACAGTTCCCGGTTTTCAGGCATATGCCAAAATGGTTTGAAAAACTTATGGATTCGCAGCCTGTATTAAAATTTGCAGCCAAAAAATCCGGTTCAACACGCGCTTCAGGACTTGAAGATCTTACCGAATCCATGCTCCTGGGTGCCGAAGGCCACCAGAGTGAAGAACTTCAGCAATTGGTTGATTTTTTACGATACCACGAAAAACCTGATATTGTTCACGTTTCGAATGCGCTGTTGCTGGGAATGGCAAAAAAAGTCCGCGATGAAGTAAAAGTTCCTGTGGTTTGTTCGCTTCAGGACGAAGATGTGTGGGTAGATGCCATGCACGAAGATCACCGCGAAAAAATGTGGCAGCTGCTGGCTG
>CAZBZA010000756.1:0-1905 GCA_964495865.1 uncultured Lentimicrobiaceae bacterium | reverse complement strand
ATACATGCCAGGCTTCACAGGTTTATTAAGGTATAAATTAGTTGAAAAACTGACGCCAGGTTTAATCATCCTGCGTTGAAAACAGTTTATCAATAGTAGATTTGTATTTATTGTTTAAGAAAGTCCTCCGAAGTTTAAGAGTTGCAGTTAATTCGCCCGAATCGACAGTCCATTCGCTATCGAGAAGCTCGAATGCTTTAATTTGCTCAGTAGCGCCAAGATGCCTGTTGAATTTATGAATTTCTTTTTCAAAACGTTTTTGAATACGTTCAAGTGAAATCATTTCGGTATTGGTAGTATATGGTATTCCTTTAATCTCGCACCACGAACGAAGGTGGTTAAAGTCAGGGGCTATGATGGCGGCAGCGTATTTCTGATTTTCGCCAACCACCATAAGTGCATCAATAAAAGGCGATTCTTTGAACTTGTTTTCGACCAGTTCGGGACTGACATATTTGCCAAAAGAAGTTTTAAATATTTCTTTCTTGCGGCCGGTAATTTTCAGATGTCCTTCGGGTTCAATTTTCCCCAGGTCGCCGGTATGGAACCAGCCTTCGCTGTCGATAGCCTGAGCAGTCAATTCAGGTTCCTTATAATATCCCTGCATTAAACCGGGGCCTTTACAAAGTATTTCATGATCTTCGGCAATTCTGACCGTTGTATTTTTTAATATTGGTCCTACAGTACCAAATTTTACACCGTTTGGTTCAAACGTATTAACCGCGATAACCGGTGAAGTTTCGGTAAGGCCATATCCTTCGAGTACCGGAATACCTGCTGCCCAGAAAATATGTGCAAGCCTGGGCTGGAGAGCAGCACCTCCGCTGACAATCACTTTCAGGTTTCCTCCGAGCGCTTCCTGCCATTTGCTGAAGACAAGCTTTCGTGCAATTTTCAGTTTCAGAGTATAATAAGGACCTTTTGCACCATACATTTCGTAATGTTTTCCAACATTCACAGCCCAGAAGAAAATCATTTTCTTAATACCTGTAAGCTTACGACCGGAATTCATGATGCGATCGAATACTTTTTCGAGCAAACGCGGAACTGTTGACAGGATATGAGGTTTAATATCACGAAGGTTATCGCCTACCGTAGCCGGACTTTCGGCATAATAAACCGAAATACCACGATATTGATACAAATACACCAGCATCCTTTCGTAAATATGGCATAAAGGCAGGTAACTCAGCGCCCTTCCCTCCTCGCCTACCGGTGGAATTTCTTTCACTGCCATAAAATTGGAAATGATATTGGCATGCGAGAGCATTACCCCTTTCGGATGGCCTGTAGTACCGGAGGTATAAATGATTGTAGCCAGATCATGCGTGCCGATACCAGCTTTAATAGACTCAATTTTAAGTGGTTCAGGATTTTCAAGACCCAGCGAGATAAGGTCACCAAGTATTTTTACGCCTTCGGTCTGCTTAAATGAATAAATACCGATAAGACCGGGAAGATCGTTTACAATGTGCTCGATTTTACGGTATGTATCCCAACCCGAAACAAAAATCACTTTAACCTCGGCATGCGACAGGATATATTTATAATCGCTTTCGCTGATGGTTGGATAAATGGGTACATGAATGGCTCCGACCTGTTGAATCCCCATATCCACCAAATTCCATTCGGGGCGGCTACCCGAAATAGTTGCCACCCTGTCGCCGGGCTTAATTCCCAGTTTCAGCAGACCGAAACTTATATTGTCAGCTGATGAGATATAATCGTTAATTGAGTATTTAACCCAATTTCCATTTTCGCGGCCGGCGAGAACATCATCTTTAGGTTTAAAGGACTTCGAGTAATGTGGCAGAATGTCAAATAAGCGGGTAACTTCTTGCATAAGGTGACTTTGAGTTTACGATTCGATGTAAAGATAATCATAAAATTACATGTGAAACATCT
>CAZBZA010000755.1:0-1907 GCA_964495865.1 uncultured Lentimicrobiaceae bacterium | reverse complement strand
TGTACCGGCGAACTGGTTTCGGATAAAGGACTGCTCCTTACAAACCACCATTGTGGTTATGGGAATATACAGCGACATAGTTCACTGGAAAAGGATTATTTAACCAATGGTTTCTGGGCTCAGCGGTTTGAAGAAGAACTGCCAAATCCGGGATTATCGGTTACTTTCCTTGTCAGGATGGAAGATGTTACTCAGCAATCATTAAAAGGAGTTGATGATAAAATGAACCAGAGTGTTCGCGATTCCATTATCCGGGCGAATATAAAAATCCTTGTAAAAGAAGCTGTTAAAGGAACCCATTATGCAGCCCAGGTAAAACCTTTTTATGCCGGCAATCAATACTATCTGTTTGTAACCGAAACATTTACTGATGTCAGGCTTGTTGGAGCCCCGCCATCAAATATTGGTAAATTCGGCGGCGATACCGATAACTGGATGTGGCCGAGGCATACAGGTGATTTCTCCATGTTCAGGATTTATGCCAACAAAGACAATAAACCGGCAGATTACTCCAAAGATAATATTCCTTACAGGCCGGCCAAGCATCTAACCATTTCGCTGAAAGGAATTAAAGAAGGTGATTTTACTTTTGTTTATGGTTTCCCTGGAACCACGCAGGAGTACCTTCCCTCCTATGCGGTGGATATGACTACCATGCAAAAAAATCCTATTGCAATCGGGCTTCGTGAACAACGTTTGGATATTATAGACCGGGCCATGGAAAGTGACCGTCTGACCCGTATTCAGTATTCGGCAAAGGCAGCAGGTATAGCAAATTTCTGGAAGAAAATGATCGGCGAAAGCCGCGGTATTAAACGCCTTGATGGAATTGAGAAGAAACAGGAATTTGAAAAGACATTCCAGCAATGGGCGCAGGCCGATGCTGCAACAAACACCAAATACGGGCAATTACTGCCTGCCTTTGGCAAAACATACAGTGCCTTTGTTCCGGTTAATAATGCCTATACCTATTTAACCGAAGGCTTACTCGGAATTGAACTTATCCGGTTTGCACGTAGCTACGAAAACCTTGTAAAACAAAGCAGGGATAAATCAAAAACAGAGGCTGAAATCCAGAAACTGCTTGAGCAGATGAAAGCTTCAGCCTCCGGGTTTCACAAGAATTATAACCCGCAGGTTGACAAACAGCTTTTTGAAACACTGATTAAAACATACACCAGCTCGTGCGAACCAGCTATGCAGGTGCCTGTGGTAAAAGAAACTGCTGCAAAATACAAAGGAGATTCCAAAGCGTGGGCAATGGATTTTTATAAAAAAACCATATTTGCTGATTCAACTAAACTTTACGCGTTACTCAAAAGTTTTAAATCCGGGGATGCTAAAAAGATAGAAAAAGATCCGGCTTACATCTTAGCTTCAGGCATTTACGATTACCTTCAGAATACTTTAGCCCCTGTAGTAAATGCTTTTTACTCAACCAACGATAGCCTTCAGCGACTGTATATGGCAGCTCAGATGGAAATGCAGAAGGATAAGCGTTTCTATCCCGATGCAAATTCAACGCTGCGGGTTGCCTACGGAAATGTAAAAGGATATTCACCTGCCGATGCTGTAAATTATAATTGGTTCACTACCCTGGATGGTATCATGCAGAAAGAAAACCCTGATATTTATGATTATGTAGTGGAACCCAAACTGAAGGAATTATACAACCTCCGCGATTACGGACGGTATGCTGATGCTGATCAGAGCATGCATGTTGCTTTTATAGCTTCGAACCATACAACAGGTGGCAATAGTGGTAGCCCGGTTTTAAATGCTGATGGTCATTTGATTGGTATAAATTTCGACAGATGCTGGGAAGGAACTATGAGCGATCTGATGTATGATCCCGATCAATGCCGCAATATTTCGATTGATATCCGTTACTGCCTGTTTATTATTGA
>CAZBZA010000754.1:0-1909 GCA_964495865.1 uncultured Lentimicrobiaceae bacterium | reverse complement strand
TCAAAGCCTGATTGAATCCTCTAAAACAACTCGCCGGTCAAACTGCAATATATGGGCTGAGTTCTATTGTTGCACGGATCATTAATTTCTTCTTTGTTCCGCTCTATACCCGTATGCTCACAACAGGCAATTACGGGCTGGCTTCGGAATTGCTGGCATATATCGCACTTTTGCAAGTTGTACTTACATTCGGAATGGAAACCGGTTTTTTTAGGTTTGCAAGCAAAGATAAAGACCGGGCAAGTATAATATTTTCAACAGCTGTAATTTCGCTTGGTACAACTTCATTAAGCTTTCTGGCAATTGTGCTGCTGTTTTCGGATCAACTCAGCCTTTTTGCAGGGCATCCGGTTACGTATATTATTTACACAGCACTTATACTTGTAATTGATTGTTTTACAGCTATTCTGTTTGCCGAGCTGCGCTTTCAGAACAAAGCCTGGAAGTTTGCCATGTTCAGAAGCATTAAAATACTCTCGGAAGTAGGATTTAACCTGGTTTTATTTCTATTACTCCCGGCTTATTTCATCACTCATCCTGAGTCGTTTTTACTTCATTTTATTCCAGCTACGCCCGACTATGGTTACATTTTAGTGGCGATATTGCTTAGTTGCATTGTATCTCTCTTACTGTTTATTCCCCGCTTGTTTAAACTGCATCTTGTTTTCTCAAAAAAGCAGTTTCAGGAGTTGCTCATCTATTCGCTTCCTCTGATGATAGCTGGTTTGCCAGGTGTTGCCAACGACTTTATCAGCAGGATATTCTTCCGGTTTTTTGCACCCGAAACTATTCCCTGGCAGGATCAGTTAGGTATTTTTAATGCCAATGTAAAACTGGCTGTTTTCATGGTTTTATTTGTTCAGATGTTCAGGTATGCGGCCGAACCGTTTTTCTTTTCATCAGCCCAACGCGATGATATGAAGAAAGTATATGCCGATGTTATGAAATATTTCGTCGCATTTTGTGTTTTAATATTCCTGGGCATTGCTTTGTATCCCGAAATGTTTTCACTTTTTCTGGGAAAAGAATTCAGAAGTGGAATTGAAGTATTACCTATAATGTTGATTGCAAACATTTTGCTTGGTATCGTTTTCAACTTATCCATGTGGTATAAGTTATCTGGAAAAACTCAGTTTGCTCTTACCATTACATTACTCGGTTTAGGAATTAACCTGGCAATTAATGTAATATTTATGCCTGTTTACGGTTATATGGCTGCTGCCTGGGGTTATTTGTTCAGTTACCTGGCCATGGTAATTTTTAGTTATTACCTGAGCCGCAAATACTATCCTATCCCATACGACTGGAAATCAATTGTTCTTTATTTCGGAACCGGTATCGGCATTTACCTCTTCAGCGTCAATACGGCTCCCTCATCGCTGATTGCAAAAATGGCACTTAATACATTGTATATCATAGCGTTTGTGATTTTTGTATTGAAAAGGGAGCGCATTGACATTCGAAGGATAAGATCACTTATAAAACGCACATAATAATCAAAATACTCTCTAAACAGAAACTAAATGAAAGTAAATATAGTTAACCGCTCACGATTTCCGCTGCCGCAGTATGCCACGGTCCACTCAGCCGGATTAGACCTTAGGGCTGATCTTGAACATTCGCAGGTCCTGAAGCCACTCGAACGGGTGCTGGTGCCTACTGGTTTGTACATTGAACTTCCCGAAGGTTACGAAGCTCAGGTTCGTCCAAGAAGCGGACTTGCAGCAAAACACGGTATTTCAATTGTTAACACTCCGGGAACCATTGATCCCGACTATCGCGGGGAAATAAAAGTCATACTTGTAAACCTCTCCGATGTTCCTTTTACACTCGAGCCGGGCGAAAGGATAGCTCAAATGATAATTGCCCGGTTTGAACATATCAGCTGGAATGAAGTTGAAACACTATC
>CAZBZA010000753.1:0-1914 GCA_964495865.1 uncultured Lentimicrobiaceae bacterium | reverse complement strand
ATCATTTCGAGGAACCAGGAGCAGAAATCGTCCCAAACCAGTTTGTAAACGCCCATCAGCGCATCGCTTAAACGATACTTGGTATAATGTTCGTTTATTTCGGCAAGGGCTTCGTTAAACCGCGACCGGAACCATGTTACCGATAAAGCAGCATACATGGGTTGTTTCAGGTTTTTATCCACTTCCCAACCGTTCACCAGTCGGAAAGCATTCCAAACCTTATTACTGAAATTGCGTCCTTGTTCACAAAGTGACTCATCGAAAGGCAAATCATTACCGGCAGGCGAAGTCAGCAACATACCAACACGAACGCCATCAGCTCCATATTGCTCAATCAGTTGGATAGGATCGGGTGAATTTCCCAGTGATTTCGACATTTTGCGCCCCAGCTTATCGCGCACAATACCAGTGAGATACACATTTTTAAAAGGGATATCTTTGCGATACTCCTGCCCAGCCATGATCATGCGGGCTACCCAGAAGAAAAGAATTTCGGGTGCAGTTACCAGGTCGTTAGTGGGATAATAGTATTTAATATCCTCATTTTCAGGATTCCGGATACCATCGAACACCGAAATCGGCCAAAGCCACGACGAAAACCAGGTATCAAGTACATCCTCATCCTGGCGAAGATCTGCAAGGGTGAGTTTTGGGAATTTCGCAAGTGCTTTACCAAGAGCTTCTTCGGCTGATTGGGCTACAATTATGCTTCCATCTGGAAGATAATAGGCCGGAATACGCTGTCCCCACCAAAGCTGGCGGCTTATGCACCAGTCGCGGACGTTCTCCATCCAGTGGCGGTAGGTATTTTTAAACTTTTCGGGATGGAACTTTACGGTATCGTCCAGCACCACGTCGAGCGCAGGTTTAGCCATATCAGCCATTTTCAGGAACCACTGCATCGAAAGCTTTGGTTCAATCGCTACATGTGTCCGTTCGCTGTATCCAACCTTATTTACATATTCTTCAATTTTAACAAGGTTGCCCGAAGCCTGCAAATCTTTAACAATAACATCACGGACGGCAAACCTGTCCTGGCCGATATACATTTGTGCTTTTTCGCTCAAAGTACCATCCGGATTGAAAATATCTATGCTTTCGAGGTTATATTTTTGACCTATCAAATAGTCGTTTACATCGTGGGCAGGAGTAATTTTAAGGCATCCGGTCCCAAATTCGCGATCGACATACTCATCGCTGATCATAGGAATTGAACGCCCGAGCAAAGGAACCAGAACGCGTTTGCCTTCCAGGTGTTTAAAACGTTCATCTTCGGGATGATAACAAACGGCAGTATCGCCGAGGATTGTTTCGGGACGCGTGGTTGCGATGGTTACCCATTCATCATCCGATCCTTCAACTTTATAACGGAGATAATAGAGTTTACTCTGAACTTCGCGGAAAATAACTTCTTCGTCGGAAAGGGCGGTAAGAGCCTGTGGATCCCAGTTCACCATTCGTACGCCGCGGTAAATAAGTCCTTTGTTGTAAAGGTCAATAAAAACACGTATAACCGACTCATAACGAGGTTCATCCATGGTAAAACAAGTGCGGTCCCAATCGCAGGAAGCGCCAAGTTTTTTTAATTGCTCAAGGATAATACCACCATGTTTTTCCTTCCATTCCCAGGCATGTTCCAAGAAAGATTCGCGGGTTAAATCTGATTTTTCGATGCCATCTTCTTTGAGTTTGGCCACCACTTTGGCTTCGGTTGCAATAGAAGCATGGTCGGTTCCCGGAACCCAGCAGGCGTTTTTGCCGGTCATACGGGCACGACGGATCAGCACATCCTGAATAGTATTATTGAGCATATGCCCCATGTGCAGCACACCGGTAACATTAGGCGGCGGAATTACGATGGTGTATGGTTCCCGGTCGTCGGGTACCGAACGGAAGTATTTATTTTCGAGCCAG
>CAZBZA010000752.1:0-1915 GCA_964495865.1 uncultured Lentimicrobiaceae bacterium | reverse complement strand
TGTGAGCGAACTAGTGTTCACTTTGAAAGTGTGATTACCGCTTGTTTGCCCGCCGTAGTTATTTTTCATCACAAGCTTGCCCATGGCATCGTAAACATTGAGTTCGACTTTTTCAGCTTTGGCAAGGGAAACCACTACATTGGCAAAATCGTGTGCCGGGTTTGGTGAAACCATCACTTCCAGCCGGCTATCAATCGGTTGAACCGACATTGGCCGAAAAAGAGTCAGGTAATTAACGTAGTTATTACCCGGTTCATCCTGATCAATCCCAAAACGTATTCCGGGCTCAGGATCAAGATGATAAATAATATACAAATATGAAAAAGTTGCCACGTCGGCTGAAAATGCCATAGATGCATAAACACATTCATCGTATGAATGCTCAATATCACTAACCAGGTCGATAGAAACTGACCAATTGGGGGACCATGATTCTTTATGGAGAAAATACAGGTGCCTGTATAGTTGTGTGCAAGGCCATGCCAAGGTATTCATCAGATCTTCACGGCAGGAAGAATAGGTAACAAAAATTTCATCGTAATCGTCAATAATGATCTGACCCATGCTGCTGAGCGCGACATTATAAAGTCCGAACGGATAGAGGTCGCCGATAACATCAGGAAATTCAATTTCTGCACTTCCATCAACATCCTCCATCCAGGCAATGAGATTTCCCTGCGACTCAAGGATATCCGTATTTCCAAGTTGTGTAGTATCAAGCTGAGGCATAGTTTCGTTCCAGTAAATTAGTCCATCCGAATAAGGATTGTACACAATATCGTATGCTAAAATATCTTCTTTTGAAACAAACATTCGTCCAAATACAATATGCGCTATACCCTGGCTATCCATTGCTACAGAAATGGAAGCATCAGTTGAAGCAAACACCGGTGTTGGTGCAGTTTCAAAAACAGGTACTGTTAATACAGTGGTTTTCGACCAGCTCGAACCATTATCAAATGATTTCATGATCCATATCCCGCCCATACAATCTGCAACCGCAAATGCAATGGTATCACCTTTGGGTGCTGCCCACGAATAGGAATCAGGATTGAAACCTTTAAAACTTTTATTTTCGCCCACGCCGAGTGAGGCAGCATCGAGTCCGGGCAATACAAGCGGAGATTCCCATGTAGTACCTGCATCGGTTGACCTGAAATAAAGAATTGCATGGGTAAGTCCCTGATAATCATCCTGAGTGCAGGCGATAATATGAATGATGTTTCCAGTAGTTATAACACGAGGCCATCCAACTCCGGGCCCTATCGCATTCATTGTATCTGTTACCCATACACCGGTTCCCTTCACCGCTCTTTTTGAAATATGCAAACCGCCTTCCGTATCATGCGCCACTATCATTTCACCATTACCCAAAGCGAAGTAGGATGGCCATCCTGTTGACACAGGTTCAATAGCAACCAAAGGTTCAGTACCCCATTCAACTCCATCGAAATAATTGTAACCTGTACCTCTGTGAGATTGGTTAAGCATTGTCCATACTGCGCCAATTGTCCCATCAGGATATGCGTAAATGCGGTTGGAAACTGAGGCATTCGTCTGGTTGTCCCACGAAGTTTCGCCCAGCATCGCTTCGAAAACTCCCGGAATTGATTTTTGGGATTTGATAATTGGGTTATAATCAGATTCTGATTCAGCAGAGTTGCCATATTGAGCTGCTGATGTATTCTTAATCAGCAATTTGGCGGAACGTTCATTATTACCTGATTGCTTCACGCAGATCTTTTGCGCCGAAACATTAAAACATACCGAAAAAACAAGGATCAAAAGTAGAAAAGTCTTCATAGTTGCTTATTTAGTAATCGATTAATAGTAAGGAATTTCCAAACTGAAGTTAATACATTTTAAGCTAAATCATATTTTTTATCTTGACATATACAAATGTAAGGATTTTGAT
>CAZBZA010000751.1:0-1917 GCA_964495865.1 uncultured Lentimicrobiaceae bacterium | reverse complement strand
CCTAAAGCTCCTGAAAACAAAACCAAAACCAATATAGATTTCTTCAATAAGTTTTCTGAACCAAAAAGACAACTTGTAAATAAACGTGCTCCCTTCCGGCAGAATAAAAATCCAATCGAAAAAGCAACAGTAATTAAAATAGAGACAAGAAGCATTATAGTTTATCGAGTGTTAGTGAGAAATTCAGAACAAAATGTTCTATTTGTCAGTTCAAAGTCAATTCAGCTTTAGCCAGTTTTTCCGATTTCGCATCCGATTGTGTTGAATACTCTACTGATAATATTCCCTTGCGATAATCAACTTCTGGTAATCGTTTCAAATCGAGTTGAAAACGACGTGTAGCATTGGGAGTATAAACAGCAATACCCTTCACAATTCCAACTTCGGTTACTTTCCCTTCCGGAGATGTATATTTGACTGAGATATCACCATAAACTGACATATTTCCGGTTCTGTTAAAAGTCATTCTCAAACGGGGCAGGGTATCATTAGCCATTTCAACTGCAAGATCATTTAGTGTTACTTTAGTTGTCGACTCCCCAACCCTGATGATTACCGGTATCGTTATTCCAAAGATCGGGATCAGCTGAACTGAAATACCGGTTGAATCTTTCCTGGTTTCTTCATCACCAAGAGCTTTTTCCATTGGTACTGCACGAAAATAAACATGCGAGCGGTATTCGCCTGGCGTAAGCGTATTGGTTTTGGTCAGTTGCATTTTAACCACCTGTGCTTCATTGGGAGCAAGGGTTACTGATCGCGGGAAAAAGCGTATGTTTTTATCGGCAAAATTCTGTCCAGGATCCGGCTCGGCTATCTCAACAAATGAGCCGTCCTCGTTCATGCGGTATTGAATAATTGAAACATTATAGCGGGCTGTGTCCTTACCCGTGTTAGCCAGGTTTAACTCCTGGGTTTTTATTGAACCTTCGAAAACAACACGCCTGGGGGTTATCAGCAAATTGCCCTGTGTAAAAGCTTCGAGCGGAAGTCCATTTAACAGAAGCATAAAAATAGCTGTAGCTAAAGCATTACGCATAACCTTACCAGCCGAAAATTGGTTCATCATCAGGACTCTGATTTTCATAGTTTTTTGTTTTTTCAGTAATTTGAGGCTACTAACCCTAACCGATGCTTTAATTAATGGCTCTGTAAGCCATTTGTAATAGGGAAAGTTCGAATTAATTGCAAATCTACTAAAGAATTGTATGTTATCATTTACTCATGAACACTAAAACCATAAAAACATAGACGAAAGGACAAAAAAAACAGCAGAATAATGGTTGTTATTCTGCCTGACTTTTGGAGGTACGTTCTTGGGGGTGTATTTTGTAATCTAACGAACTCTGAATTTTGCTTTATGTTAGAACTTATTCAAAAAAAGAATTCCTGGAAATTGTATTGAGCTAATTATTTTAAAAGCAGTTCTTCTGATAAATACTTTATAACTGAAATAATATATACTATTGATTTACTTTGCTTTAACCAAGCCTGGAAGCTTCAGAAAACTAGATAGAGAATAATTCCGCTTGAACTAAAAAAAACAGTTTAGTTAACGGCCGGCTTAGTTATACGAAAATGTAACGAAATAAGTACCGGTATAAATGCCTTTGGGATTGTCATTTACGCTTCCGACAATCAGTGTTGCGCCAATTTTTACTTCCTGGGAACCGCCGTTAAGCATGCCTATTCCAATTCCGGGAGCAGGAATTGATTCCCAATCCGTTACCATCATCACTTTCGATCCTGTGCTGTTAGTGAGCAAAGCTTCACCTGCTGGCAGTGTAATGGAATACGTTGCCTGATCTTCCCCTGTAATTACAAAACTTCCTGCACTGTGACCGCCTCCGCTGAGTACAACGCTACCGTTAACATAACGAACACCATCGGGGGATAAGCGTATTTCGCCTCCATTGG
>CAZBZA010000750.1:0-1921 GCA_964495865.1 uncultured Lentimicrobiaceae bacterium | reverse complement strand
GAGGAGTGAGTGTTTTGAGTGATTGAGTGGCATTCGGTTGTCAATTTGCTGCTGTTTATTTCAAAACCTGCTCAGTTTCAGTTATGGTTTTAATCGCGAGTTCGTAAAGTTGTTGCATATTTAGCGCTTTACCTTCGGGAGCGTAACGGGCATAATTGCAGTCGTTAAGTGTTGAAATAAAGCGATCGGTCAGCGTTTCGTCAACGTTGCGTAATTCGAGCTGTTCGCGGGCTGTATCCATGGATAGAAGCGACATCGGAATATTGAATTTCTGGCTGATGTAGCCCCATAATGCCAGTGCTATTTCTTCGTGGAAGGCATCATGTTGACCGCTATCGAGCATTTTTTTTGCTTTTTGAAGTCTTTTAACTGCTATACGTGTTGCTTTTTTACGTTGCATAAGTTTGGTATCGCCCTGCATGCGCATATTTCGCCGGTACATCAAAATGAAAATTATAAAACCTAAAACAGGGATAACAAGTAACAGCCAATACATTGGTTTTCCGTACAAACTATTCCCGACGGGATGGATGTTTAAAGGTGGTTCCATCAGATAACGGATATCATTACCCAGAAATTTTACATCACCCTGCACCGGAGCATCACTTCCTGATCCGGTTCCTTTATTTATTTTTAACTTGAATTTTTCGGAGCTCAACACATTGTAATCCTTGCGGGATGGATCAAAATATGCAAATTGTATAGGATCGATGGCAAAATCGCCGGCAGCTCTCGGTATTATTAAATACTCAAAAGTCCGTGTTCCTGAAGTAGCACCTTTATTACTGAAATTGTCGATGGTTTTAGGCTCATACACTTCGAAATCAGGCGGGAAGTTTATCAGCGGTTTTTCAATCAGGTTAAGGTTACCGGTTCCTGTTATCGAAACTTTTAAGGTAATGCCATCATTTGTATTTGCCTCTGTGCGGTCAATCTGCGATTTCATGGTAAACTGGCCTACAGCTCCTGTAAACTCCAATGGTTTGTTTGCGGTAGGCAAAGGTTTTACATTTATGCTTAAAGGATTGGAACGTAATGTCTTTTTAACATTTTGAAATTCGCTTCCCAAAAACGAATCGTCCATAAAGTTCTTAAAGAAAGGGTCATTCCCAAAGAATGGATCGTCTGCAAATGGATTTCGTGCTTTTACTTTTACCTGGTATATAACATCCTGAACAAGCGGATCTATAGTCAATACACCAGATTTTTGCGGATACAATGCAGCTTTACGAAGCTCTGCAACAATGTATTTTTTACCGTTTACCGTTTCGGAATACTGAGGATATTGTGTGGCGTCTTTTAAAAGGTCCTGTGCCCAGAAACCCGGATAGGAGGGGATTTTATCAGGCTGATCAACCTGCAGACGATTGGTCGGGGTGTAAAGTTTGAAAGTTACAACTATCAACTCTCCCTGGTAAGGATTGGTTTTATCAACAACCGCTTTTAGAAAGACATCTTTTCCGACATCATCGGCCTGTTGCGTTTGTGCCTTCCCATTTGGCTGGTTATTGTTGGGTGGTTGTTGTGTTGATCGGGGAGTTTGATTGAGAACGGTTATGGTTGTTGTATTGGACATATAACGCTTTCCCTTCACCGAAACAATAGCCTGAGGTATAGTATAAGTGCCTGGTTTTATAGCTTGTAAAACAAACGTATAAGATGAAGTACTCGAGTATTCAAGCTTACCGTTTATATTCATAATATTTTGGCCGCTCGACATCATCGGCCCGTTAAGTATATCAAAGTTAGTGATTTCAGGACCCATGAAATTATTGCCCTCGGCATTAATTGTAAAGGTTAGCTGAAACCGCTGTCCGACATAAACCTGCTTTGGAGCCTGGGCTGAGAAACTGATTTCCTGCGCTGCTATGATGCCAGGTATTGCAAGCAAAAATAAAAGTATCAGTTTGAGTTTCATTTT
>CAZBZA010000749.1:0-1924 GCA_964495865.1 uncultured Lentimicrobiaceae bacterium | reverse complement strand
CACCAACTTTTTGCGAAACATTGAATAAAACTGAATTTAAGCATGATTTATCAGCTTTCCCGGCATATTTGACAAAATCCTGCCGGAAGGTATTTATCAGATCCGACTGAATTTCAAATACTTCTGCCAGACTTTTTGTCTCTTTATAAGTTTTCACACATTCAGGCATCCCTCCTATAAAAAAGTACTTACGGATTTCGTCATTTAACATATTATGAACGGATTCTGACAGTTGCTTTGGCTCGCCATTGATAAGATCGGCAGCAATATCATTTCCGGTCGCTTTCAGAAATTCGTAAAAACTCATTGGGTACATATTCAGGAGTTGTACCCTTCCCACAGGAAAAGGTATATCCTTGAAAGCAAATTCAAGTAGAGAACCTGCTGCAATAATATGCAATTCAGGTAGTTCCTCGTAAAAATAGCGAAGCGAAACAATTGCTTTAGGGCATTCCTGTATTTCATCGAAAAACAATAAGTCTTTCCCCGGGGTAATCTTTTTATTAATCAGAATTTCTATCTCGGAAATAATCCTTGTGATTTCATAATTCTGTTCGAACACAAGATGTAAATCTGGCCGTCGTTCAAAATTAAGAATATGAGTTGCGCCTTCAAAATTACTCTTCCCAAAAGCAGAAATAGAAAATGATTTACCAGTCTGCCTTGCTCCCCTTACTATTAAAGGCTTTCTGTTTATCTTTTCTTTCCAGGCCAACAAACTTTTAGTGATGTTTCTTTCCATATCAAAATTATTATCGATGCAAAGATAATACATCCTTTAAAATAATGAGGCTGTTTTTATATTTTTCCTTTAAAATAATGAGGTTATTTTTATAGTTTGCCTTTAATATAATAAGGTTGATTCAACTTATGCATTCAGGGAAACTATATATTGAAAGTGTAAGAACCTAGAACGCCGGAGCAAACATCAGAAATAATCGTTGAACTCCGGATAAAATTTGTCTTATTTACTTATTATTAAACTCCGACATCGCCTGGGTTGGGCCTGCCAGAACAAAACTTTTAACTATAGAAACCGCCATATCGATGCGTGGGCCAAGGATTTTTTCTTCCTTTTTCGACCATTGACCCAACACATAATCAACCTGGAAACCACGTGCATAATCCTTGCCGATACCGAAACGAAGCCTTGCCCAATCTGTTATAAGCAATGTTTCGATAATATGGTTCAACCCGTTGTGGCTGCCGCCGCTCCCTTTGGTACGCAAGCGCAGAACACCCAGGTCGAGATCGACATCATCGGTGATAACCAGCAGGTTTTCGAGGGGGATTTTTTCCTTATCCAACCAGTATTTCACCGCTTTGCCACTCAGGTTCATGAAAGTGGTTGGTTTGAGAATAATAAGCAGTTTGTTTTTAAGCTTAGCTTCGGTTTTAAAGGCATGGCGCTCGATGGTGAACTTTGCACCGAGTTCGTTTGCCAAAGCATCGGCCACAATAAAACCTATATTGTGGCGGGTATTTGCGTACTCCTCGCCAATGTTGCCTAATCCTACTATTAAATATTTATCCATGCTTCGTTTTAACAGGCACAAAGATACCGAGAAAGGGAATTTGAGGATTTGAAAATTTGAAAATTTATGCCAGAGGCTGGATTATGCATCGTGAAATCGTGAAACTTAAAACTCTAAATCCCAACCCCAAAAACCTAATCCCTAATCTCAAACCTATCCCAATCCATTCCTACCATAAATCCTTTGCGGAAATTGGCCAGTTTAGCATAATCCAGGTTTAGTGTTTCCATTCCTTCTTCGTCGGGTGCAATTTCGACCAGGTGTTTCCCTTTGAAATCGATAACTGTTGAATCGCCCTGGTGGTTGGTTCCTTTGCCATCAATACCAACACGGTTAACGGCTGCCACATAACACTGATTTTCAATAGCACGGGCAATAAGCAACTGCCG
>CAZBZA010000748.1:0-1926 GCA_964495865.1 uncultured Lentimicrobiaceae bacterium | reverse complement strand
AGAATTTATATCCTAAAAGAAATAAATATCGGGTTGTTATTGAATTCAGATTAATCATTGCGCTCATTCCATTTCCTCTTTCGTACCTGAACTCAAACGAATACTTATCATATTTTGCTCCTAAGCCGGCTAAAAGACCTTGCTCATAAAGCCTTGTTACATAAAGTAATGTAGATTCTTCAGAGGTTTCGGAAGAATAGAACTTTCTTTCAGCCACTACCTGATTTGTCTCTTTTAATGCATATCCATTTGACATTCCTGCATTTATAAAAACATAGGCTTTCCCGACAGGATATTTGAATCGAACCATGGTATTCAGTTTCAGGTACGAATACCCTAAAGTAATAGTGTAATTTGTATAATCATTTTCATTTACATATACTTGATGATAGTCCTCAACCTTGTATGGCGAAAACGCAAGCTCGTTGTAAACTGACCATTTCCCCTGATTGCGGGCCAATATAACATCAGCGAAAAGCGCTACCGAATAACTTGCGGTTGTACTAAAATCAAGTTCTTTTCTGCTATAAACAAGCGAAGGGTCGAATTGAAGGTTATTAAATGTTAAACCTGCAACTGCACCAAATTCAGTTTTAATTTTTTCCTGCTTGTTATGAAATGTAAGAGAGCTTCCAGTGCATTCATAGTAGGTTAGAAATAATTTTTCCAAATTTTTTCTTGCATATTTAAGGCTCTTGAAATCCTGCTGAATAGTAGGGCAATCGTTCAGATATACAGCAAGTTGATTCAGATACCTTTTATTTTCTTTTACCACAGCGCCATCAGTTTCTGACAAGTATCGTTTATATTCTAATAAAGTATAATTAGTATCCTGCAAAATATAGAAGGTTTCTCTGTCTGCTTCACTCTTAAATAAATACAGGCTTTTGTGGCCAATAATTATGGATTGCAGAAATACGGTATCAACTTCAGTCCTGAGTTCTTTTACATAATCCAGTTCGTTCGTTTCAACAGGGCTTAAATCAGTTAACACTATTCCGCGCGTGTAAATTTCATCTGCAACGCCGAAACTTTTAATATTCTGAGCCGTAAATGTGGTAGCCTTGTCAGATAATTGCTTTTTGAAAGAGATTTTCTCAGGATTCTTTTTCCAGTTTCTATAATCAATAAAACCATGCATTGTGTCGCCTTTCATACCAATTGCATATCCCTGCAAATAATTCTCCTGCCCGAAACAAACATTGAACATTAATATTCCAAAAACAAGTAACGTGATTTTTCTAAGTGCGTTTAGTGAGTGCATAAAAGTAGTGTTGAAGTTATTTTAATTTAATAGTTGTGATTAGATAAAACAAATGTATTCTATATTTCTATATTCGAACAAGTCGCACAAAAAATCTCTTAACTATACATTTTCCCTTATTCCGTTTGCTTTCATATCAACAATTTCATATATCTTTGCAGCTTCAAATATTCCTTTCGTAAAAACAAGGAGGTTTGAGTTATAAAGAAGAGGGAAGAGAACAGGCTCAGCGAACCTCTGGCAACCACCACCACCCGGTGCGTAAGGTGCCAAAACCTGATCCCGATATTTCGGGAGATTATAATTGAAACACACTCCTGCTCCCGGAATCCGGAGATAATGAATGTGTTAAGTTAAAACTTCTGTACTGCTGCTTTGTTTTAAGCATGCAGCACGGTTTAATATTTAAATAACATGCACGAAAGAAACAATATATACAAAGTTTTAGAAAACCGCGTTTTGGTGCTCGATGGCGCTATGGGTACAATGATACAGCGATACAAACTCTCGGATGCCGATTACAGGGGAACCCGTTTTGCATCGCATCCGATTGATCTTAAAGGGTGTAACGATTTGCTGTGTCTCACAAAACCGGATGTAATAAGCGAAATTCATGCTGCTTACCTGGAGGCTGGTGCCGATATTATTGAAACAAACACATT
>CAZBZA010000747.1:0-1926 GCA_964495865.1 uncultured Lentimicrobiaceae bacterium | reverse complement strand
GAGAATTACATCAAACGCTGCATCGGATTACCCGGCGATACCATTCAGATTAAAGATGAAGTTGTTTTCATTAACGGAAAACAAGTTGAAATACCTTATTTATCGCAGTTCATGTATATGGTTAAAACCGATGGCAACCCTATAAACAGGCGGATACTGAAACAACTTGATATTACAGAGGAAGTTCAGATGACAGAATCGGGCGACCAGGTGCTTACCCTAACACAAGAATCAGCTGACAAACTGAAACAACTCCCAAATGTTAGAGCCGTTGAGAAAATTATTCAACCAACCGGTTTCTGGCAACCATACATTTTTCCGTTCGATTCGAGCTATGCGTGGAATGTGGATAATTTTGGTCCGCTTTATATCCCCAAAGCTGGCGCAACCGTTCAGTTAACACTGGCCAACCTGCCTTTGTATGAACGTATTATCAATGCTTACGAACTGAATACCCTTGAAGTAAAAGGCGGAAAAATATTTATCAATGGGAAAGAATCGACATCTTATACCTTTAAACTCGATTACTACTGGATGATGGGCGATAACCGCCACAATTCGGCCGACAGCCGCTTCTGGGGATTTGTGCCTAGCGATCATATTGTCGGGAAAGCTGTATTTGTATGGCTGTCGCTCGATAACAACAGAACACTGTTTGACGGCAAAATAAGGTGGAATAAATTGTTCCGGACTGTTAAATAAATCTAATAATTGCGCCCACTGAGAGAATGGTACAATTTATGCAATAATACTCCGTTCACTCAATTCAATTTAAATCATAAAAAAACGATAACCTACCTATGAAACGTAAAATCTCCATTGCCATCCTACTTTTCTGCCTTCCAATGGCAGTAATTTTCGCACAGGGAAATACCAAAAAATTCACCGGAACGATAACTTACCGTATTACTTATCCTGCATCATCAAGTAACCCGATGATTGCTTCGCTGCCTACTACCATTGAGATGCAGATTGCAGGTAACAAAGCCAGGACTGAATTTGTACTGCCTTTCGGTAAAAACACATACATTATAAATGGCGACGAGCTAACCGTTACCCGATTGGTAGAAATGGAAAGCGGCAATTATTTTGTAAAGAAAACCAAGGAAGATTTTGTGATGAAAAATACACCTATGATCGTTCCTCTGAAAGAGACCAAAAGCATTGCCGGTCAGAACTGCAAAGCCTCGGAAATTAACTTTGTAAACGGCGATAAATCAACAAAATCAAAAATTTATTATTCCGACGAATTAGGGACGAACAATATTTATTTCAACACCGATATACGTTCGATAAGCGGTATAATGCTCGAATTCGAATACAACCTTATGGGGATTCCTGTTCAGCTTACTGCAATATCTGTAAGTCCGGGACGGGTTTCGAATAAGCTTTTCGAAATTCCATCGGGATACACCGAAACCACTGATGCTAAACTTCGCGAGCTGAGAGGCCCGATTACTAAATAAGTATAAAGCATTCATTCAAAGGCAGACCTTTTTCATTTTTGAAGAAGGTCTGTTTTTTTTGTTCCGGATTATGGTAAGATATTGATTTGTTGTGCCGGCTTAGTATAAATGCAATAAATTATCTTCATTAATTCGGCCCTTTTATCTCCTTCTAATAATAATATTGGATAATATATTCATTATTCTTTTCTTTTGGCTTTCGTCGGGCGGGATTAGTAACTTAGCGAAGCCTTGCCTGCTGTATACCTGCGCGAAACAGGGAGGCTAGCAAGTATCTCATTGCGCGTAGCGGAATAATCCCGCCATAGTTTAATTTCAGGACTTGTAATCCTGCAACTATTTAGGGGCTGCTGAAAAACTTAGTGAAACTTCCGAAATAACTTCCACAAAACAGAAACGTGGACTGAACATCATTTTTTACTTTTTTTTCAGTTAATGCCCTACGGGCAATCATTTTCTT
>CAZBZA010000746.1:0-1926 GCA_964495865.1 uncultured Lentimicrobiaceae bacterium | reverse complement strand
TGTTTAACTATTTCATACACTTTTCTTCGTCTCTTTATTCCGTAAAGCCTGGGACCGTAAGCCACATTATCGTAAATTGACATTGGAAGTACGGTTGGCCGTTGTGCAAGCAGTCCCATTTTTTTGCGGATATGAGTTGCCTCAACCTTGCTACCATAAATATCTTCGTTTCCGATCCGGATATTGCCCGAAACTTTTACTTCGCTGTTATCGTCGTGCAAACGGTTAAAACACCGTAAAAGTGTTGTTTTGCCGCATCCGGAAGGTCCGATAATACAGGTTATCTGCTTTTCAGGAATGTGGAGGTTCACATTTTTCAAAATGTGTTTCCCATAAATATGCACATTCAGGTTGTCGACTGAAAGGTGTGTTTTGTATGTATCGGCCACTTTACCGGATTGGGTTATAGGTTCCTGCATGACGATTTCATTTGAAAGGTCTCTCATGATTTAAAGTTTTGATTTGGACATTTTCCTGCCAAAATACCTTGTTGAAAAGCTTAGCAGTAAAATAATTATGGTTAAGATCAGCGCTGCTGCATAAGCCCTGTTTTGTACTTCTTCGATAGGGCTGCTGAGCTGGAAGAAAATAGCAAGTGGCAAGGTAGCCGCTGGCTGCATGGGCGAGACAGGAATACTATCCGTGTAGCCTGCAGTAAAAAGCACTGTGGCTGCATCGCCGATCCCTCTTCCTACCGAAAGCAGTATGGCGGTGGTAATTCCCGGTGAAATTTGCCTTACTATAACTTTTAACGTTTCATATTTCGTTGCGCCAAGGGATTTTGGGGCTTCAATCATATCCTGGGTAACTGATCCGGCAACTTCGTCGATGGAGCGTGCCATAATAGGTATAATAAGCAGTGAAACGGCAATTATTCCTCCCAGTAACGATGCCTGCAGGCCAAAATATATCATCACCATAAATCCGAAAGCACCATATACAATGGATGGAATACCGAACAATATGTCAAAAGCAAATCGAACTACATTTGAAAACCGCGAATCCTTTCTCCTTATAAAGTTGAGGTATAAAACCACCGGCAAACTAACACACATGCTTATTGCAACAGATCCTGCGATCAGCATGAGCGAACCAAGGATGGCATTCAGTATTCCGCCTTCTTTCCCGAGGTAAAATCCACCGGAAGGATTTTTTGTAACCATATCCCAGGTAAGTGATGGCAAGCCTTTACTGATGATAATGTACAGGATGTAAAGCAACACCATCAGTATAGTAACTGAAGCAAATATCATCAGTGCTTTTATAATTTTCTCTTCTAAATTTCTCATATTGAATCGATTGATTTAGTTAGTAGGACTGTTTTTTAATCCTGTAAAGGATCAAGCGACTGATGCCGTTAAAAATCACAATGATGATAAACAACAAGAAAGCTGCAAACATAAGTGCGGATTCATAACCGGGAATCGACATCATTTCGCCGTAATTGTTTGCAATAAGAGCAGGCAGCGGATAACAGGCATCGAAAATGGATTTTGGGATATCGGTGAAGTTTCCGCAAACCATAAGTACCGCAATTGTTTCGCCGAATGCACGCGAAATGGCAAGCACTACTGTTGCAATAATCCCGGGAAGCGATTTCTTTATAATTACTTTTTTAACTGTCTGCCATTTGGTTGCTCCCAGCGAAAGTGATGCTTCCCTTATTTCTGCAGGAATTGCTGTAAAAACTTCAATCAGTATGCTTACAATCAGCGGAAGAATCATGATTGCAAGTACAACCCCGCCAGCCAAAACACTATACCCGGTTGAGAAATCCACAAAATGAGGAGCAAGCTTTTCGGAAATAAAAGGCACAATGGTAAGCGTTCCCCAAACGCCATAAATTACAGGCGGAATGCCTGAAAGCAGGTCAATTACCGGGCTGAAAATTCTTCGTACCGTTGCCGAAGCATATTCCGACATGTA
>CAZBZA010000745.1:0-1928 GCA_964495865.1 uncultured Lentimicrobiaceae bacterium | reverse complement strand
TATGGTACAAATCCTTTCCATCCGAAGTATACAGGAAATCAATAAGCTGCTTATAATGTGAAGTAATTTTTCCACGAACCATTTTCATGGTTGAGTTCATCATATGATTTTCTTCGGTGAAACCCGCTGGCATAATACCAATGGCTGCCGGGAGCCAGCGGTGCGGGAACATATTGCCATAATGCCCGTGCTTTCTGTATTGATTCAACTCGTGGCCAATACAGCGAATTGCTTCGTGAATACCGGCTTCGGAGGCAGGATCAAGGTTTTTATGTTTGAGGTGTGCCAGTATTTTAGCCTTTTCAGGAACGATAAGTACAATGGTATATGGGTTCTGATTATTGAAAAGCATACATTGCGAAACATACTGGCACTGACCGATATACGCTTCCTCAATACCTTCGGGACTGTACTTTTCGCCATCGTCGGCAATAAGGAGGCTTTTAAAACGGCCCATTACATAAAGGAAACCATCTTTATCCATATAACCCAGGTCTCCGGTGTACAGCCAGCCATTTCGCAGCGACTGAGCGCTGGCTTCGGGATTTTCCCAATAGCCTAGCATTACATTTTCACCCTGAATCACTATTTCGCCATGTTCGCCTATGGGAAGCTCATTCCCCTTTTCGTCGCAGATTTTGAGCAGCATATTTTTAACCAGGTAGCCCGATGAACCCAGTTTATGCTTCGAAAGTGAATTGGACGAGATAATCGGTGAAGCTTCTGTGAGCCCGTAACCCTGAAACATCGGCATGCCGATGGCATAAAAGAACCGTTGAAATTCAATATCGAGCAAAGCACCGCCGCCCACAAAAAAGTCGAGGCGGCCGCCAAAACCTTCACGTATTTTACTAAACAGGATTTTATCGTAAAGCTTTATCAGTGGTTTGTAAACCGAAGTTAAGCCCGGGCCTTTATTCCAGCCATCGTTATTATAGGCGTATGAAATTTTTAAAGCATGTTTAAACATACTTTTCACCAAAAAGCCTTTATCGTTAATGCTTTTCTCAATATTCTTTTTAAAGTTTGCTGCCAGCGAAGGGACGCTTAACAACAGGTTAGGCTTGATTTCCTTTATATTGCCCGGAATATTTTTCAGCGTTTCCATCCCCGTTTTTCCTACCTGTATGGACGCCAGCGAAGCCCCTTTCCCCATCATGCAATAAATTCCGGCTGTATGCGCAAAAGCATGGTCCCACGGCAAAATCAATAAAGTTGTGTAATGTGGCGGGATATCCATAAGTGTGTAAGCCTGAAGAACATTGGCCACATAATTATTATGCGAAAGCACGATACCTTTCGGATCGGCGGTAGTGCCCGAAGTGTAACAGATATTTGCCGGATCGGTTGGTTTAACCGATTCGCAGGCTTTCAGAAAATCATCTTCAGAGGAACGTAAAAAATCCCTGCCAAGGGTTAGCACCGCATCATACGAAATTTCCGAATCATCTTCGGCCAAGCCATCCAGAAGGATCAGCTTTTTAAATCCGGGCAACGATTGCTTTATTTCACGGATTTTCTTTGCCTGGTTTCCCGAAACTATAGCCATACCGGCACCACCGTGAGCAAGCCGGTAGCGGATTTCTTCAGGTTCTGCCAGTTTTACCGACAATGGAATATTGATGGCGCCTATGCTTAAAATCCCCAGTTCGCTTACCACCCAGGCATTACGGCCTTCGGAAAGCAATGCAATGCGGTCGCCTTTTTTTACGCCAAGGCTGAGCAATCCGGCAGCAAACTCATCGACTAACTCTTTCACTTGCTGATAAGTAGTGCCTTTGTATGCACTGCCATTTTTTTCAAGCAGGTAAATATTGTCAGCATATTTCTTAACATTTTCTTCGAAAAAATCGGGAATGGTCTGCATCGGATGAGTTTTTATGATTCAAATGTAATGCATAAATCAGGAAATAAAAAAAACATGATTA
>CAZBZA010000744.1:0-1942 GCA_964495865.1 uncultured Lentimicrobiaceae bacterium | reverse complement strand
TAAAGGTTAATTTATTTTTACATCTGACCATCAGACTATCAATTCCTTAAGGTAGTCTTCCAATGACCGGTCAACAGTGTTGAGCTTTTTCTTCAACCTGTTTCGCGAAACATAAATACTGTTTTCCGACTGAAAGGTCAGTTCGGATATTTCAATGGTCGACATGCCGAGAGCAATATACGCACAAAGTTTCTTCTCGTTGGGGGTTATGTCAGGATGAAGTTTTAATAGGCTTTCATAAAATCCCTTGTTGATTTCTTCGAAATTCGATTCAAACTCTGTTATTTTCAGCTGAAGGTTATCGATTTTATGCAGGTTATTTATGGACGTAAAAATCTGAAGCCCTTCCGAATTGAGATATTCTTTTATTTTCCTGAAATCATTAATAAGATTCTCTTTCTGGTTCTTAAGTTTTATAATCGAAAGCAGGTTGTTTTTTATTTCATTCATTTTATTTTCCAACTCCATTTTCAACTCCTTTTCAATATTGCTTTTGATCTCCAGTTCCTGTTCCAGTAAAATGGTTTCCTGATGTTTAAGTTTTTCTTCCTTAAGCTGGTTTCTTTGCCGGAGCCTCAGAGCTACAAGGCTCAAAGCAAGGGTCAGGATCAAAAATACGGATAACGAAATCACCAGGAAAAGGAAGCGCTTTTTATTTCGGAGGTTTTCCTGTAATGCCAGGATATCATCCTCCTTCTTTTTGGTTTCGTAAAGTGTATTGAGTTCAGCTATCTTTTTGTTTTTTTCATCATTCATTATATTATCTTTCAAGCTGATATACGCCGAAAGGTTCTTGTAAACCTCCTGCGGGTTATTCAATCGTAAGTATGTATTGGCTAACACTTTTAATCCCGCTAACCTGATTTCAGGATAATGCAAGGAATCACTGATCCTGATACTGATTTTGCAATATTTCATAGCATTTGAATCATCTTTCAGGTCATCGTATATTTCACTGATTCTTAAATTTATCAGGGCAATATAGTAGCTTTTTTCTGCTTCTTTTGCCAGTTGGAGGGTCTCCAGGTGAAGCGATATAGCTTTGTGTTTTTCATTTTTGAGTTTATAAACGCTTGCAATGTTGATCTTTGTGAGTATTATTTTATCTGTTAAATTGCTATTCTGTACCAGTACTAGAGCCTTTTTGTAATAATAAATCCCTGAGTCTAATGCATTCAGTTCGCCATAGCATGCAGCGAGATTATGATAGTAATCAAATAATAAAACCGATTTGCTCATCTCTTTCTCATAGAGCCTCAATTGCTCCAGGTATATTTGTTTTGCTTTTACATAATCTTTATTTGCAAAATACACTCCTGCAATTCCATTGCTGGCTGCCAGTTTTATTTTCTGGTAATTATATTTTTTAGCTATACCCAAACTCAGATAATAGTATTTTAATGCCTTGTCGTATTCAGAAGTTGAATAATAGGTATTTCCCATGCTTGAGTAGGATGATGCTATTCCTTTATTATAGTTTAATTCCTGCGATAACTCCAATGCCTGTTTGTCATAGGATATTGCTTTGGATGGATTGGAGTACAGATATTCATAACTCAGTTTGTTCAGGATATTAACTTTATTGGTGTCCTCGGCCGATACTCTTAAAAGCTTTTTCAGCGAATCGATGGTATTATGCTGGCCTACTGCAAAACTGCTGCAGAATAAAATAAGAGAACACAGGGAAAAGAATCGTCTCATCTTGTCAATAAGCCATTTGGTTCAAAGTTAATTAATTTTTGTTATTCTATTAGTTGTTTCGTTATTCATCTCCCGGATTTAAAATCTGATCGCACTGACATACAGACAGATAATAGTGCAAGATCCAATTTTATTAAATGAGTTCCGAAATATTTGATGGAATTTACATAACTGGCGAAGCTGATACTATTAGTAACGGAAAAGCTTTAAACAGCGGAAATATTTATATTCAATAGCTGGG
>CAZBZA010000743.1:0-1947 GCA_964495865.1 uncultured Lentimicrobiaceae bacterium | reverse complement strand
ACACTTCACTTAAAGAATGTTTCATTTCAAAAAATTCAGTATCGACGATAGCAACGCTGCCATGAAAGTTGGTACCGATGCTGTTTTGCTTGGTGCATGGGTAAAATGCGAGAATGAAACGCGTATCCTGGATATCGGAACCGGATCGGGAATCCTGGCTTTAATGATGGCACAACGCAACACAGCTGTCCCCATTGATGCCGTAGAAACAGATAACGATGCAGCTGAACTCGCAAAGCGGAATTTTTTGTTAAGTCCATGGGCAGCACAGATCAGTATTTACAACGAAACGATCCAGCAATTTACTTTGCATACCAAATCCAGGTATAGTCTGATTGTTTGCAATCCACCTTTTTTTACCGGCTCACTCAAAACTCCCGGAAAAGCCCGCAACCTTGCCCGCCACAACGATTCCCTTCCAGTTACTGAACTGCTTGATCTTACTTCCCGCTTACTTTCAGATAATGGCAAAGCAGCTTTTATAATTCCTTATGACGCTTATGAAAACTGGGAGCAGGAAGCCGAAAAACGTAATCTGTTTCCTCAGCATGTAACAATTGTAAAAAGCTCGCCGAATCATAAACCACATCGTGTTATGATCGCATTTACCTCAATAAAACAGACTGAAACTACCACATCCGGATTAAATATTTATCAATCAGAAAAGAAATATAGTTTTGATTATCAGACTCTAACCAAAGATTTTTATTTGAATTTTTAAATTCTCTGCAGCAAATCACTTCATCATTGAAGATGAACAAATAAAAATTATCTTTATCTCAAATTTCAGGTAATGAGAAATCTATTTAGGCATGGATTATTTATGATGTTGTGTTTTATAGCAATATCCACGCAAGCACAAAAAGTTTTCAGTTGTAACAATCGCTATGATGCTGAAATTAAAGTATTTGTAGTCGAAAATCGATATGATGCCGATCTGTTGGTTTACAAAGTTAAAAACGCATATGATGTTGACGGAAATAAAGGATTGTGGTTTTTTTGTGAAAACAAATACGATGCAAAAAAACTGATCTGGTTTGCCGAAAATCGATACGATTCCGACCTTAAAATCTTCTTTGTCGAAAATCGATATGATGCCGGTTGGAGAGAGAAAGAAAAAATGCATCTCCTGTTTTAATAACATCAGAAAGGAATTAACAGATATCCGGAAATCCTGAAACCCATTTTCAGAAACATTTGAACAACTAATTTTATCAATAGCCATATGTCAGGAAAAACTAACAATACATTCATTATCATACTGTTGATAGCAGGTTTGGCTGTATTCTCAGGTTGTAATACCAAATCTGTCGATAAACCTCTTCGGATCGCGTTATCTTCAGGAAGTGAAAATTATGTTAAGTGGGTTCATCGCGGCGATTCGCTGGCCGAAATTATTGATCTGAAAGCAATGGCTGTTGATTCAGCCTTGAAATTGCTTGCAGGCTGCGATGCAATTATTTTTACCGGAGGCGAAGATGTTGTTCCTTCATATTATGGAAAAGCTTATGATTCTGTCCGTTGCGAATCGAACCCGGCCCGCGATATCCTCGAATTTGCACTTATAAAAGAATCAATGCGGTTGCAAATGCCTGTATTCGGGGTTTGCCGCGGACAGCAGATATTAAATGTCGCCCTGGGCGGAACATTGATTGTTGATATTCCTTCGGACCAACCGGGAGATGTGAGTCACCGCTGCGAGGATTATACTAAATGTTTTCATTCGGTAAATGTTGATAGGAACAGCCAATTATTCCATACTTCGCAGGCTGACACAGGTATGGTAACCACCAATCATCACCAGGCAATCGAAAAAGCGGCTCCCGGAATCCGGATAACAGCCTGGAGTGCTGACAGTATTGCCGAAGCTATGGAATGGGCTGAACCTGATGGAAAAGCATTTTTAATGGCTGTACAATGGCATCCCGAAAGGATGGATACAATAAG
>CAZBZA010000742.1:0-1948 GCA_964495865.1 uncultured Lentimicrobiaceae bacterium | reverse complement strand
AAGTAAGTCGAAATGCACTTTTCATACTCAAAAACGAGCAATAATAGTAGATTTAGTTGGGCTTCGTTGCTTCATTTCATTCGCAATGACGGCTCAGCCTGACAGAAATACAAGCTGGAGCCATCCACACGAGATTAGCACATAATTTCAAACAATCTTTTCTATTACTTCCTGAAAATGAAAAGTCAAAATGGTTTTATACTTTTTCCCAAAAACAATAACGTGTGATTATTTAACAGAGCCAACAAAACAAAAAAGAGCGATTTTCCGCAACCTGAAAGAATTTGGCTGAACATGCAAAATTTCGGTTGTGTCAATATCATTTATTTGTATTTTCGGTTAATAATTGACAAAATCCCCGGCGCACATGGTACACGGGAATCTGAATTCCTGATTTTCGAAAAATACTTTCCTTCCTCATGAAGGAACAAAATTTTGTACGACTAAATAACTCATAAACATAAAAGATTAGGAGAGTTTTTTATGAATAACTGGTTCCGCAAAAATCAATATTGGCTTTCATTTTTCCCGGGAGTGGCACTGGCTCTTTTTGCCGGAATATTTAATCCTTTTTCGCTTGAGCCCGATGCCAGCAAAGCTGTAGCCGTTGCCGCACTGATGGTTACCTGGTGGATAACCGAAGCGTTACCCATTGCGGCTGTAGCACTTATACCTCTTTTCCTCATTCCAATTCTTAACATCAGCCCTTTTGAAGAGGTAACGAAAGCATACAGCAATCCGGTAATCTTCCTTTTTATGGGTGGATTCATGATTGGACTGGCAATTCAGAAATGGAACCTCCATAAGCGTATCGCTTTGCAAATCGTAAGCGTTACCGGATCGAGCGGCGACAGGATCATACTGGGATTTATTATTGCTACCGGTTTCCTGAGTATGTGGCTGAGCAATACGGCTACCGCCATGATGATGTTCCCGATTGCATTGAGTATCATTTCTGTAATTAATGAACATGAAAAACCCGGACCCGGACTTGTAAATTTTGCCCTGGTATTAATGCTTGTTATTGCTTATGCAAGTAATATCGGCGGAATGGCTACGGTAATCGGAACCCCGCCTAATGCTGCCTTTGTCGGATATATTGAAAAGAAATACGGATACACCATACAGTTTCTCGACTGGATGATGTTCAGTTTACCCATGGTTATTATTTTGCTTGCCGCGATGTATTTCGTACTCACGAAATGGTTATTCCCTAACCGGTTAGCAAACAGCAATTCAACTAACTTATTAATGAAAAAGGAGCTCAGCGAACTGGGTAAAATATCGGTTGCTGAAAAAAGGGTTTTACAGGTTTTCGCTGTTACAGCTTTTTTCTGGATAACAAAAGATCTTGTGAATGGACTGGGATTTATAAAACTTGATGATAATATGATTGCCATAATGGGGGCTCTGGCATTGTTTGCCATCCCAAGCGGCAACAAAGAAGGACTTAAAATCAAAATGCTGCTCGAATGGAGCGATACGTCAAAAATGGCATGGGGGATACTTTTAATGTTTGGCGGTGGTATCGCGTTGGCTGGTGCGCTCGAAAAAGTCGGGGTAATGCAGCAAATCGGCAACTGGCTTGCCGGGTTCAGTCAAATCGGGGGATTTACGCTTATACTTATGATTGTGATCATTTCTATTTTCCTGAGCGAACTGATGAGCAACACAGCACAGGTAATAGTGATGGCTCCCGTGTTAGCCGCATTAGCCGATGCATTGCAGATGGATCCGATACTGCTTGGATTGCCAATGGCCATGGCCGCTAGCGCCGCATCCATGATGCCGGTCGGAACACCACCCAACGCAATAGTGTTTGGCAGCGGTTACGTGCGGTTTACTGATATGCTGAAGGCTGGTTTTGTGTTAAATATTATCAGCATTATAGTTATCACTTTATTCTCCTGGTATTTCTTACCACTGATTATGGGTGTGATGAAGTGAT
>CAZBZA010000741.1:0-1950 GCA_964495865.1 uncultured Lentimicrobiaceae bacterium | reverse complement strand
TAAAAGCTAATTAAATCAAAATGGATATTCAGGCTCAGAAAGCAGAAATCATTGAACAATTTCAGCAAATCAATGATGTAAACCTGATAAATGCGATTCAAAGCTTGCTTGATTTCGCTCTTAATAAAGAAAGTAAGCAGTATGAAATTCCGGAAGATCATCAAAAATTAGTGATGGAACGCTTCGAGAATGTCAGAAATAATCCGGATAGTCTTATGGATTGGGAAGAAGCAAAAAAAAGCCTGAAATCAGAATGAAAAGATTCAAGGTAAAGATTTATTCTGAAGCTATTGCTGACATTCAAAACATTACTGATTGGTATAATGAAAAACAAGCCGGGCTCGGAAAGAGGTTTCAGGAAACAACAGTCAGGCAGATCAACCAACTTAGCAAGATTCCATTCTCTTTTGTAATCCGCTACAGCAAAATCCGTTGTATGCTGATTAAGAAATTCCCTTATATGGTCCATTTTCACATTGATGAAACCAACAGAATTGTAGAAGTGCTGGCAGTAATTGGTACTGACAGAAATCCTGAATACTGGCAAGCAAGTACAGGCAGGATTACAATATGAGCAACAAGTTTTTTCGTGATTTACAGCACCACGAAAATACTATCAAATTATTGCTGAATTCGCATGTGAAACCACCTTTATAAACACTTGTTCAAAAAAAATATGAGCAGAATTAAAAACAAAAAGTTGAGGGTTACAGTAATTTTTCTTTTCGTCCTGAATATTTTTTTTAGTTTTCAGGTAAAATCCCAGGAAAAATATACCGGCAATAACTTTGTTACCCTGAAACCGGGAAGCTCCGATCAGGAAATTATTGAAGCTGCCGCAAAAGTTACTCCTTCGCCCAGGCAACTTACATGGCAACGGCTCGAAACTACTGCTTTTATTCATTTCGGATTGAATACGTTTTACAACCAGGAATGGGGACAAGGAACCGAAGACCCGGCCCGCTTCAACCCTACCCTGCTCAATGCAGATCAATGGGCCAAGGTTCTCAGCGAAACCGGCTTCAAAATGCTCATTATGACCTGCAAACATCATGACGGATTTTGCATGTGGCCGAGCAAATACACTGATCATGATGTAGCTGCCAGTCCCTGGCGCAATGGCCAGGGCGACCTTGTGAAGGAAGTTGCTGAGTCGTGCCGCAAATACAATTTAAAATTTGGCGTTTACCTTTCTCCCTGGGACAGGCACGAACCGAGCTACGGTAATTCGCCCGAATACAATAAATTCTTTTTAAACCAGCTGACCGAATTACTTACCAATTACGGAACGGTTGACGAAGTATGGTTCGATGGTGCCTGCGGCGAAGGTCCGAATGGCAAAAAGCAGGTTTACGATTGGTTAGCCTATTTTTCGCTGATACGCAAAATGCAGCCTGACGCGGTTATCGCAGTAATGGGACCTGATGTGCGCTGGGTTGGTACCGAAAGTGGCTATGGCCGCGAAACGGAATGGAGTGTAGTACCTTACGAACTCACGAGCCAGGAAAAAATAGCGGAAGGATCGCAGCAGGCCGCGTCGAAAGAAGGATTTACACCTCCGGGAGATATGGAAAGCCAGGACCTTGGCAGCATGGTAAAAATCAGAGATGCAAAAAGCCTGATCTGGTATCCTTCCGAAGTTGATGTTTCAATAAGACCGGGATGGTTTTGGCATGAAAGCGAAAACGGAAGGGTAAAAACCCCTGAAAAACTGTTGGATATTTATTTCAGTTCTGTAGGTCGTAATTCACTCTTGCTTCTAAATATACCACCAGATACCAATGGCTTGATCAACGATGCCGACATCCGTTCACTCAGAACCTGGAAAAGTGCTTTGGAATCTATTTTTAAGGATAATTTTGCGAAAGATGCAAAATTGATCAATGCAGACAAAAATCTAAATATCAACATCTTAACTGATAACAATGATGCAACTTCCTGGAACTTTGA
>CAZBZA010000740.1:0-1951 GCA_964495865.1 uncultured Lentimicrobiaceae bacterium | reverse complement strand
TTATCTTTTTTCTGTTGTTTTTCCTCCCATTGATCGAGCATGCTTACACATGTATTATCGGGTGTAGCAATTTTAGTACTGAACCTGAGCGTGCGTGAGTCTTCGGGCCAGAAAATTACAGGCATTTTTTCGCCACCGAATTCTCCGTTAGTTTGCAGGAATGTTTCGCTATCATCGTTCACAGCTGCCATGCTGAACATAAAAGGACCTTTACCCTGGTGGCGGTAAATATTAATTTTCGAAATATCATCAAATTCCATAATTACTTCCCCACACAGAGTTCCGTTTTCCTTGAACAGGCGTTTCTTGAATTTCTTTGCCAGTGGAAAATCGCGTTCAAGTTTCTCACCTTTCAACCATAAATTCATCATTTCATCGTAATCAGTAGTTAATTCGCCTGTTGAATCAACCAGGCTCGAAAAAATATTTACATACTTTATCGTCATTCGCCCCGATTTTTCACCGGTAAGCTGAATTGTATATTCCTTGCGCTCACAGGTAAGGCAACTTACTAAACTTAAAGGAATTATAATGATCAGCAGTAAGCGGAAAATTTTCAGTAAACCCGGCATATAAATTTATTGTTCGATCACAAAAGTATGAAAATTAGGAAGACGTTTCAACCGTAGATTATTATACCGGTTGGCATGTGATAATAGGTACAGTGTGCTTGGCCACGCTCACATTTCATTATCTTTGCCGCTCTAAAACCAAAATTATGTCCGAAATTCTGAGCCACTTATATTCCAATATACTTAACACGTCGTGGCTCGAAGTGGTAGCAGTAATTTTCGGGATACTCAGTGTTTGGTTTGCCCGTAAGGAGAATATCTGGGTTTATCCTACCGGAATTATAAATGTACTGATTTATGTTTACCTCTGTTACTTTGCTGGTTTATACGCTGATATGGGCATCAATGCCTTTTATTTTGTGATGAGCGTTTTCGGTTGGTATAACTGGTCGCGGCACGATGAAAACATGCACCATGTTCCTATCAGCAGTCTGACGATAAAAGGCTGGCTTTTCTATATTCTTTTAACAGGAGTTGCTTTCGGAATAATTTACTATGTTCTAATATCATTTACAGATAGCACAGTGCCGGCATTCGATTCATTTACAACCGCTTTGTTTATAGCCGGCATGTGGCTGATGGCGTTGAAAAAAATCGAAAACTGGCTGTTCTGGATACTAGGCGACTTGCTCGTTATCCCGCTTTTTGCGATGAAAGGATTGGTATTTACGAGTGTTCAATATATTGTTTTCCTTGTACTTGCAGTTCTTGGTTTTATCGAATGGCGCAAACGCCTGAAAGAATTAAAAAAAGTATGATCCGCATTTCGGTTACAGGACCTGAATCAACAGGCAAATCATGGCTGGCTCAGCATTTGGCTGAACATTATAACTCGCTATGGGTTCCCGAATATGCGCGCAAATACCTCGAAAGTATCAACAGGCCATATACGTTTGATGATATTCTGCTTATCGCCCAAAATCAGTTTAAGGAAGAAAATGCACTGGCTCATAATACTGAATTGCTTTTCTGCGATACCGATTTTTGTGTTACAACTATCTGGTGTAATGTTAAATATGGGAAATGCCATCCATGGATAACTGAAAAGCTGGAACAAAATCACTACGGCCTTTACCTTCTTTGCGACATCGATCTGCCCTGGCAATACGATCCATTGCGGGAGCATCCTGAAATGCGCGCCACTCTTTATGGAATGTACCAGGATTTGCTTTCCGGTCGTGGTTTTAATTACCGGATCGTAAGCGGGACAGGAGATGAGCGCTTACAAAATGCAATTGCTTTTGTTGATGAATTTCTGAACTCAACAGAAAATCAATAAACTGCTATGAATTTGTATGCTAAGGTTTTACAGCCGGCGTAGCATTCTGAAATTCCCTGGGAACAATATCCTGAAATTCGAATTTGAAAGTTTTGATATA
>CAZBZA010000739.1:0-1954 GCA_964495865.1 uncultured Lentimicrobiaceae bacterium | reverse complement strand
ATAACCAATCCATCGATAAGATTCCGTGTTACAGTTTGGTCAGCGGCTATAAGCAGTTTAAGACTTTCGAGCAACGCATTTCCGATTACTGGGATATACGCGTTCAAATCAAGACAACCCTGTGCGCTCAAAGAACTGATAAGCATATCGTTACTGTATATTTTATGTGCTGCGCTGATTACAAACTCAGGAATTACCGGATTTACTTTCCCTGGCATAATGGAACTGCCAACCTGCCGCTGAGGAATTGTGACATCATGTTTTCCGGCCACATCCGAAGCCAGAAGCCTGATATCCGAAACCATTTTTTCGAGGTTTACGGCATGTGCTTTTAAAATCGCATGAACCTCTACAAAAGAATCCAGGTTATTGGTTGCATCCGAAAGGTTTTCGCTGCGTGTAACCGGAAGCCCTGTAAGTTTCTGCAAAGCCGGAACTACTTCCATGATAAAAAACTTGGGAACCGCCAAACCTGTTCCTACTGCGCTTCCGCCAAGATTAACAATTTTTATTCTCTCAAAACATTTCGAAACCCGCCACCAGTCGCGCGACAAAGCCTCGCTGTATGTGCTAAAAAGCATACCATATGAGGATGGAACTGCTTCCTGCATCTGAGTATAAGCAATTCGGAGTTCGTTGCGGTATTTGCCTTCGGTGGTTTCAACCGACTGGCGAAGAGTATTTATTTCTGATTCCAGATCGCCAAGCAGTTGCATTACAGCCACTTTTAGTGCTGTAGGAACTACATCATTGGTTGATTGGTAAATGTTGGCAGCTTCAATCGGGTCAATCTTTTCATATTCCCCGGGTTTGAAACCCATTTTTTCCAAAGCAACATTGGCAACGATTTCGTTCACATTCATATTAATGCTGGTACCGGCACCACCACTTATTGCAGGAACAATAAAAGAAGAAAAATGCTGTCCTTCGGCAACTTCAGCAGCAGCAAGTGAAAGTGCAGTTACAACTTCTTTTTCCAATAGGGAAAACGGAAGTTCTGTCCCTTGTGTCCGCTCTCCGATAGCAATGGCAAAACTTTTATACGATTGATAACAAGCAAGTTTCACTACACCCATTGCTTTATACCATTCAATATGAAATGGAGTACGATCAGGGAAATTCTCCCGGGCACGTAAAGAGTGAATGCCATATAAAACATTCGCCGGAACCTGCATAGGCCCCAGCGAATCATTTTCTGTACGGAAAGTATTTGAAGACATGTGTCAGGTTTTTTTCAAAACCCAAACTTACTGCTTTTTCAGTTTTGCAGCACTATTTTGCCGATTATTCAGCGGCTCATAAACAAGTAAACGCTCATTCAGTTGCTTGTTATCAGTAGCCATGATGGTTAACCTTCCGGAAGGTTCAACTTCAACCGAGATCAGAAAATCTTTATCGGTATCTCCGAGGCTGTAATTCAGGTAGCTGACAGCAGCATTTACTTCCTGCTTTTTATTTTTAACAGGACTGCCTTTTGTTCTGAAATCTCCTCCGATGGATAAATTTGCTTTCTCAGCAATTCTTTCAGCCGCTTCTATCGCCTGTTGATAACTTCCGGAGTAAACCAAGGAAACGGAATTAAATCCTTCGCTTGGATCATCAACCGAGGTGTAATACGAAAACACCTGGTCAAATTTCAAATTATCCGGTTCATCGATTCCGAGTGCCATTACCCATTCCGGCATTTTATGCGGGGTATGATTTTCCTCAAGAACAGCTTCAATAGTTGTTTTTTGCAATCGCAAAACATCAGCCATGCTGTCAAATTCGGTTTTGCTTATTGTGCCTGCCAGCAGGTCATCTTCCAATATCTGAAGACGTTTTTCGAAATTTACCTCAGTTTTGGAAACTGAAGCCGGCATGCCTGCCTTAAGAACAATGTTTCCGCCTAATCCGACGAAAAAAGTAACAATTAATCCAATAAAAGAAATAACGAGAAATTTTTCAACTTTTA
>CAZBZA010000738.1:0-1961 GCA_964495865.1 uncultured Lentimicrobiaceae bacterium | reverse complement strand
TTCGTCAAATGTATTCATTAAATAGTTTAAGATTAAGGCGGCAAAGGTACTCTTTAATCCCGACCAAATAACATGAAGTAGTTAATAATGTGGAGTTTATTGGTTTTTTGTGTTGAGATTTTCAATATCACCATCCAATTTATCCGGATAATGATCAGCGACGAAGTTTTCATTTCCACACATATAGGCTGATTCTGCATGAATGGGCTGGAAATCATAATAAATTTCGAGTATAATCGGTAAATATTATAATAATTTTGGATTAGCCATCATAATTAAACTTCTTTGAGTTCAATCCTTGAAAAAATTTCTTTATTTTGATAACAAAGTGGAAAGGTTTTTTGAATATTGAGTGTGTATTCAAAAAAAATCGGGTTGACTTTGATTTTTTTTTTTGTATTTAATTAATCTATATTTGTTGTGTAGAATAGTCGAATGTATTAAGCGTGTATAAGTAATGAGAGGCATGACAAAAAAGACAGACTATAAAAAATGATGTTAACAGGATATATTAACTTCTAATTTTTTAATCATGAAGAATATTAAAGTAGTGCTGGTCGTAATTTTTTCAATTATTACTTTTTCATCATTCGCACAGCAATGGATAGCTGTTTCACCTCCAGGATACAATATAGGTGACGCAAGTTTTTCAAGTGAGCAAAATGGTTGGTTTCTGGCCAGGGATACAAGTGTTTGGTATCAGTATAGCTTAATGAAAACAAAGAATGGGGGAGAAAGCTGGGATACAGCCTTTACTTTCCCGAACGGGGCTAATGTTCAATGGTTGCAAATGGTTGATAGTCTTCATGGTTTTCTCAAATTTGATAAATATCCTGAGCCAACAAAGTATATGCGAACAATTGACGGAGGGCTCTCATGGGAAGACCAGGGCCCGCTTTCTCAATCAAATCGCTATTTCTTTGTGAATGCTGATACAGGTTTCTGTGACGTGGCACATGACCTTTATAAAACAACGGATGCCGGTCTTACCTGGTCCAATATTGAACTCCCCACCGATCCGGATCCGTCCACGCCTGAAATTGAAAGCTATGGATTATTCGATATCTTTTTTGTTGATGAATTACATGGTTGGATCTGTGGTAATGGTTGGATGGCTACTTATATTTTCTATACAAGTAATGGGGGCAATAGCTGGCAGGTTATTGACCAGGTAGCGAAAGGTGTTTTTACTCTCAACTTTAGTGATACGCTTCACGGAAGCTTTATTTCTGCAACCGGATTCCATAATTTAGCATATTCAACATCAGATAATTTTTTGAATAAAAAATTATTGATCGATGACATTGATGTATATTCTATTTATGCCCAGAACGATTCAACTACTTTGATTGGATTTATAAATCAAAATGCGATATTAAGAACAACTAATCTTGGTCAGAGTTTCGATACTTTAATTCCTATAGGATTTGAAACTATACCATTCACAATCTATGATTTCAAGTTCTTTGGTAATACTGGGTACGCATTTGGCAGTTATATTTTCAAATATATTGATACCTTAAACACCTCCATTCATCAGAAACCTGCATCAGAGGACAAAATCAGTTTGTATCCCAATCCCGCTAATACTAACATAACTATTGAGATTGCTGCTCAAAAACCCGAAAAAGTAACAATTGAGCTATATTCTCCCGAAGGGAAATGTGTCCTTACCAAAACAGAGCATCTTAGTACGGGAGTCAATCAAATCAGGTTTTCTGTTAAAAGTCTTCGTGCAGGAATCTACTTCGTCCGGTTAAATGGCAATCATTTTAATTCGGTAAGGAAATTAATAATTGAGTGATAATGTTATCCTTTCCAAAAGTATAGCAGAAGTTTATCGCGTTTTCAGAAATCTGGAGAATTATTACCAGCCAAATTGCTGGTTGGTTTATTGTGCATTCAATTTTCTTGTATTCATAAAACATTGATAATGTGCTTAAATATTCAGCTGCTGAGCA
>CAZBZA010000737.1:0-1968 GCA_964495865.1 uncultured Lentimicrobiaceae bacterium | reverse complement strand
ATTCGCCATCGCGGGCAATAATATCCAGTTCATCGTGGCCAAAGCGCCAGTTCCGTTGCAGAATCTGGTAACCGATGCGGCGGAGGTGTTTTTCGGCCAGGTCTTCGCCGATTTTACCGAGTTCGTTGTGATCAGCCATGGGAAGGGTTTGAAGGGTTTGAAGAGTTTCAGGTTTCAGTTTTCAAGAGTTCAATGCTTCGCGTTCTAGGGTTTGAAGGGTTTCTAGTTTCTAGTTTCTGGTTTCTAGTTTCCAGGTTCAATTCAGTTTTCATTCATTATTCGATATTCATTATTCAATATTCGATATTCAAATTCAAAGGTTCAAGTGTTCAACGGTTCAAAGTCATTCCTACTTTAATCCATGAAACCGTCATCACTTTAAAAACAACCTAATGAGGTATAGAATGACATAAATAAACACGAAAAAGCCCAGGAAGAAAAGTGCAGGTTTTAAGATTTTGCGAAGTATTTTACTGGTTTTTACAGATTCGCCTACAGGTAAAAACTGAACTGAAACGCTTTCGGAATCAATGTTTAACTCTATTTCCCGGCCCATAATCAGTGCACGGTTATCGGCCATATGCCCGGCAGGGAAATTGAAGCAAACAGGTGTTCCTGCTTCAGCGGCATATTCCGAAATGATTTGTTCTGCCTGCTTGCCGAAAGGTGTAGTGTTATCATTCATTTTGGTTAACCCACCGACAATAATTGCTTTCAGACCTGTCAGCTTTCCGCTCCGTTTCAGGTTCATCATCATTCGGTCAATATGGTATAGATATTCATCCACATCTTCAATAAAAAGGATTTTGCCTTCAGTTATAATATCCGATGGCGTTCCGATGAGCGAATATATCATGGAAAGATTACCTCCGGTGAGCACTCCTGAAGTATTGCCGGGCTTATTTAACAGCTGTGGATTTATTGAATACTGAAGTGCCTCCCCAAATAACGCTTTGTGTAAAGTTTCTATGGCAACTTCAGCGCCTTCCTCTGTAAAATTGATAGGCATTATGGCATGAAGCGTTTCAATGCCAAACTGGGTGTGAATATGCGAATGAAGCACGGTAACATCGCTGTAACCAACAATCCACTTGGGATGTTGCTCGAAAGTACCGAAATTGATCATATCGATAATCCGCACTGTTCCGTACCCGCCACGTGCGCAAACAATAGCTTTGATATCCTTATCATCAAGCATCATTTGCAAATCGGCAGCGCGTTCCTCGTCGGTGCCTGAATACTGGTTGTTTTCGCCAAACAAATGCGGACCTGTAACCACCTGCAATCCCCAGGATCGGAAAATTTGAAAAGCTGTTTCCATTTCGGAAGGGGAAACTTTTCGGGCGGCTGCTACAATGGCAATTTTATCGCCAGCTTTCAGGTAGGGAGGAGTTATCATGGATGTAGATTTCACATCAAAAGTAATGAATCTGTAGGATATCTGTTTTCTTCGTGAAGAAAAGAAAACCACAGAGGCACTGAGTTCATGGAGGAACACGGGGGAGTTTATGATTTACAATTTGGAATTTACGAGGTACGATATGGGGATTTTGAATTTTAAACCACTAAGGCACTAAGGTCACAAAGGAACACTAAGGATTTAAGAAATAATAAATTCTCTCTTCTCGAACTACATCGCTGTAATGGCTTTGGAATTTGAGTGTTGGAATTTGGAATTTGGGACTTTGGATTTGGGTCTTAATACTCCCTAAATCCTAACCCCAAACCCCTGAATCCTTAGTGTATCTTAGTGTTCTCCGTGCCTTAGTGGTTTTAACAAGATAGTTTACAATACAAGATTAATTTAAAACAGGATAAATTTCCACATTCTTATGTATCATATTTCTATAAATATCGCTATGAAGGCCTTGGAATTTGGGTTTTGGAATTTGGTACTTGGCTCTTTCCACTCCCCACTCCCTAAACCCTAACCCCCAACCCCTAAATCCTTATTAAAAAAGTCAATTC
>CAZBZA010000736.1:0-1971 GCA_964495865.1 uncultured Lentimicrobiaceae bacterium | reverse complement strand
ATAATTTCCAATTGGCGGGGTGTGATATCCATTTTATTCTTTTTTTGAATTGCAATATGATTCTTAATGATTTTCAGTAGAATTGCTTTTAAAGCACTTTTGTCTGGCTTGTGGGCCTTGGTGCTTTTACAACCAGAATCCTGGTCAGGCTGTCGGAGCTATTACTAATATAATGAACTATGTTCGCGGGGCTTTCAACAAGTGTATCTGCTTCGCACACTTCACTTTCGTCGCCGATATGTATGGTTGGTGTTCCTTCGACGATAAAGAAAAACACATCGACCGGAGTTTTATGTGGTTTCAGACTTTCGCCGGGCTTTAATGCCATAAGCATTGCCTGTGCCGATTCCTTGTTATACATTTCCCTCACGTCAATTTTGTGGGGAGTATCTTTAACTAACTGGTGCTGGTATTTGGTGATTATCATTTCTAATGTGTTTTATTTGAATTTTAAAAATAAGTAAGTGAGTATTCGCTCACAAAGGTAAGCTATTATCTATACCATTCGCAAGTTAAGTAACAAATTTTTTCTTAAATAAATATAAATACAGTTTAGTCGTTTGATAAACAGGTATATGGCAAAAATCAATCTGGTATATTTATAATAAATTAATCCGCACTAACACGCTTAAACCGATTTCTAATCCGTTCCGATACAATACATATTCCCCTATACTCAACAAAAAAAAAGCGGCTCCTAACCGGAACCGCTTTTTAAAGTATTGTAGCTTTCAATTATTTAATATCAAACTGGTAAGGCATAAGTGCCTGAACTCCTTGCATCTTGCTCATATTGCTCAGGTACTGGAAATACGGGTAAGCAGCACCCATTTCTTTTTTTAACAATACGGAGGCATTGTCGCCCGAAAAAGTTTCCATCAGTTGTTCAAAAGTGTCTTTCTGTTCCGGTAGCTCCATCGTGCTGTATTCCTGTAGTTTAGCTAAACTGGCAGCTTCTTTTATTGCATCATTCAAACCACCGAATTCATCTACCAGGCCTAAGCGTTTTGCATCCACCCCGCTCCAAACACGGCCTTGACCAATGCTATCGACCTGTGCAACAGTCATTTTGCGGCCTTCCGACACATGAGTTATAAAAGTGGTGTAAATGGTTTCGATGTCGTTGGTTATAATCATCCTCTCGGCATCACTCATAGGCCTTGTAACGGGAATATAATCGGCATATGGATTGGTTTTTACTTCATCAAAAGTAATTCCGAGGTTTTTATTGAACATTTCTTTCATGTTCGGGATAATGCCGAAAACGCCAATAGAGCCTGTGATTGTGTTGGGATAAGCGAAAATTTTATCTGCAGCGCAAGCAATGTAATATCCGCCCGAGGCAGCCACATTTCCCATAGAAACTACAACCGGTTTTGCTTTTTTAGTCAACAGCATCTCGCGCCAGATAACATCCGAAGCTAACGCGCTTCCGCCAGGTGAGTTAACCCTGAGTACCACAGCTTTTACCTTATCATCAAGGCGGGCTTTACGAATGGCTTTCGAAATTGTTTCCGATCCGATGGATTCTTCATCACCTTCGCCGCTGCCAATGGAGCCGGTAGCATAAATTACAGCAATTTTGTCTTTTGATATTTTTTCATCAGCCTCAGGAGCATTGGTGTATTTAGCTAACTTCATTAGCTTGAGGTCTTTTACCTCTTTAACATCAACACGCGCTTTCAGTTCGTCGAGTACCTCGTCCTTATACATAAGTTTATCGACCATTTTCAGGTTCACTGCATCCTGCGGCGAATTTATTTTATATTCATTTGCAATAGCGGTAAGTTCAGCAACCGGAATTTGCCTGCTTGCCGATATGCCAGCCAAAACATGGTTCCACATGCCCGAAATAAACGTAAGCGTTTGTTCTTTATTCGCTTCACTCATTTTATCAAGCGTAAATGGCTCAATGGCACTTTTAAACTTACCATGACGTATCACTTGCGCTTCAACATCAATTTTTTCAAG
>CAZBZA010000735.1:0-1974 GCA_964495865.1 uncultured Lentimicrobiaceae bacterium | reverse complement strand
AGCGGTAAAGCAATCCTATACCGCACAATTCAACATTCGAGTCGGATGCTTCTTTCAGGTAATCCCCTGCAAGTACGCCCAATCCGCCTGAATATATCTGAACACTTTCGTGAAGACCAAACTCCATGCTAAAGTAAGCAATTGAAGGTTTTCTTTTCTCTAAGCCTTTTGCCATGTATTCCTCGAAGTTTTTCATTGCTTCGGTTAATCGCGACATGAAGTCAGTATCCTTTTCGAGTTCCTGCAAGCGGCTGTATGTAAGCGATTCGAGGAGGGCAATCGGGTTATGATCGGAATATTCCCACCCCTGTGGATCAATAAGGCGGAAAAGATCGGTTGCTTCGCTATTCCAGCACCAATAAAGGTTTCGGCTAAGGGTGAGTAAACCTTTTAAAGCATCAGGGAATACATGATTTATAAGTACTTTTCGCCACTCAGGTTGTGATGTTTTCTTTCCGTTAACGCTGATTACTGTTTCAGCCTGTCGCTTATCGCGAAATAAATCGGAACGGTCGGCAACTTTTTCGAGAGCTACCGAAAAGGCTTCTTTATAATAAATCAGAAGGTTACTCCAAAAAACAGTTCGTGCAAGCGCAATCGCTGATGCCGATATTTCGCCACGTGTGCTTTCCGACATTTTTTCGAACGAGAGAACAACTGAAACAATGTCGTTTACTACTTTTTCGTTATTCTCATCATTACGGTCAATAACAGTAATACCACTATCTTTCACTATATTTTTCATCCATAACCCAAAGCCAGCCAGAGTTGTGGTTACTGTGGGCACCCCAAATGCAAGGCTTTCGAGAGGAGTATAACCCCAGGGCTCATAGTATGAAGGAAAAACTGACAGGTCGAATCCCGGAAGCAAATCATAATAAGCAAGGTTAAAAACGCCATCATTACCATTGAGATAACTGGGAACAAAAATTACTTTAACCTGGTCCTGAAGCGAATTAAAAAGGCTATTCTCTTTCAGTCTGCGCAAAATAGGATCGTAATCAGGTTCAAACAAACCATGTGTAAGGTATTGTTTTTCCTGAGGATCATCGAAAGAGCCGGATTCAAGTTTTTCGACCAAGCCCGGAACCGGGCCTGAATGATGAGCCGGAATAGTAATAAATGCAACAACCGGATAAGTAAGTTGTTTGTTGCTGTTCAGGTTGGCAAGAGCATCCAGAAAAAGGTCAATCCCTTTGTTGCGGAATTCGTATCTGCCGCTGTTAATCAGCAGTAAAGTATCCAGAGGCAGTGGCTGCCCTGTTACTGATTGTGCTACGGCAAGCAATTTCTCCCGGGCAGCAATTCGTTTCACCACCAGAGTCTCCTCGTCCATAAACAAAGAATCATCAAATCCATTAGGAGTAATCACATCAGGGTTACGGCCTAAAAACTGTACACATTCGTTTGCGGTAAGCTTGCTTACGGTAGTAAAAGCATCACTTTCATTAGCAGCAATAAGCTCAAGTGAATGCTTTGCCATAACATGAAACCGCTGGGCCATAGCATCACCATTATACTCTTCGAAATGGCTGTACAACGGAAGGTTGTTACCGGCAATACAACGGCCTACAACCGTGGCATGAGTAGTAAACACAGTTCCGATTTGCGGCACACGATCGTTAAGGTAAAGAATTCCACCGCCAGTCATCCACTCATGAAACTGAGCAACTATTTTATCCTGTGCAGTCAAACTGAATTCGTAAAAACTTTCTATTACTTTTCCGGCTGCATAGCCAAACAAAGCTGGTTCAAGATAATCCCAGGAACCTGTTATACTGTCGAGTTTGTACTTTTCCCAAAATTCGGCCAGAATTTTGTCCTTGGATGTAAAGTACTGTGTAAAATCAACCAAAATGGCCACAGGACGTCCTTTGATATTCCATCTGCCTATTTTTATACGAAGGCCTTCATTTTCAGCACGTTCGCGCCAAACGCGAAATATGGATTTATCTTCAGTAAATTCAGGATTAT
>CAZBZA010000734.1:0-1982 GCA_964495865.1 uncultured Lentimicrobiaceae bacterium | reverse complement strand
CGGCTGTAATTCCTTTGAATATTGCATCGTCAGTTGCCGTGTCGCAGGCATGAAGCGCAATCAGGATATTTGTTCCTGTACTGTCGAAATTTTCGATGGTCCCTTGCTGGAATCCAAGTTTTTTAAAACCAGTATTTACAGCAATTTTATTGCATAAATCTACCAGTTCCTGTCGGAATTCAACGCCGGTTACTTCAGCATCAATTTTTAATACGTTGGTCAGGTAATCGTAAAGGGCAAAAGTGAGATATCCTTTTCCTGAACCCATATCCACTACTTTTACGGTTTCCGAAGACGGAATTTCTTTAAGTAACGAGCTCAGGATTTCGATATAATAATTGATTTGCTTGTACTTGTCCTGGGAGTTTACAAGCACTTTTCCGTTTTCATCCGTGATTTTAAGTTCGGTGAGATAAGGTTTATCGTTACTGCTGATCAGGCGGTTTTTATTCCTGTCGTGATCTGCTGATGGAACAGTTAAAATGCTTGGAGGATTTTTGCGGAGGTTAAACTTTTTGTCGTGGAGATTCTCATAACTCAGGTCAAATCCGGTGGTTAACAATGTTGCCACCCGAAATCCATTACTCATTGCTTCCTGAACTTTACTGGTTCCTTCGCTGATTGAGTAGTTTTTTACAATATCACGGGTTTTATACCGGTATGTAAAACTGAGTTTTTCTTCATTCTTGATCAGGATCCGCTTTACATAAATGTTTTTGAGGTTTTCTTCGGTGCCTTTGTAGTTGCCGAGCGATAATTTTACAAAGGTTAGGTCAGATAAACTTGTTGCGCAAGCTCCGATAAATCCGGTTATTTTTTCGTTCATAATTTATTCATATTTATTCCATTGAAAAGTGTTAATGCCGGTTACCTTCATGAAGAGCAAGTCTCACCTGTTTTCGGATTTCTATGTTTCCGGAACCTTCACAAAAGTATGGAAAATTAACAGGTTTCTTGCTTTCAGATGCATGTTGGCGATATTTCTGCGCAAATTAAACAGGAAAAATTCATAGGTTTGCAATGTATTCCATTACAATTGTTGCCGAATTTATTGCATTTGCCAGTTCAAAGCAAGTAATTAGTTTTCAGTCATTCACCATTCATTTATGGAAACCATAAGAAAGATTCTCTTTGTTGACGATACACACCCTGTTCTTAAAGAAGAACTTACAGCTATGGGTTTCAGTTGTGATGATTTTACAGGTTCAACGGCAGCAGATTGCCGCTCAATAATATACAATTATTTCGGTGCCGTTATCCGCAGCAAAATAACTTTTAATTCCGAAATGCTGGATGCCGCCACCCAACTTCGATTTATTGCCCGCGTGGGTGCCGGAATGGAAAGTATAGACGTGGAGTATGCAAAATCAAAAGGAATCGTGTGTTTTAATTCACCCGAGGGCAACCGCGATGCTGTGGCTGAACATGCAATTGGAATGTTGTTAAGCCTTTTGAATCATTTGAATCGGGCTGACACAGAAGTCCGCAACGGAATATGGCTACGCGAAGCCAACCGTGGTATAGAAATAAAGGGTAAAACAATCGGCATTATTGGTTATGGGAATATGGGCGGTGCTTTTGCTCAGCGGTTAAAAGGGTTTGGATGTACAGTTTTGGCATACGATAAATATAAAACCGGTTTTGGTGATGAGTTTGTTACTGAGTGCGATATGGAAACTATTTTTACCGAAACCGATATACTGAGCCTGCATGTGCCCCTTACTGCCGAAACCCGTTACCTGGTGAATGAAGAGTACATTCGGAAATTTCATAAAAATATTTGGGTGATTAATACCTCGCGCGGACCGGTTGTAAATACGTCTGCACTTGTAGATTCTTTGAACTCAGGAAAGGTAAATGGTGCCGCACTCGATGTGCTGGAATATGAAAAAACCTCCTTCGAAGCCATGGATGCCGGGGCTTTTCCTGAACCACTTAAACAATTGGTTTTCTTTGATAATGTAATCCTTTCGCCTCATATA
>CAZBZA010000733.1:0-1984 GCA_964495865.1 uncultured Lentimicrobiaceae bacterium | reverse complement strand
TTAAAACTTCCTGAAAGGATTACTTTCTCTGCTGACTGAAACCCTTGAAGCTTAAAAATCAATGTGTCACCAATTCCCATAAATGAGTTCATATTGCCGTAAGCATCCAGCCTGGTATCGTTGTTATCAGGATCGGTAATCCAATTTCTGTCGACAATAAACTTATAGGCATGGGTGCCTTTAACGAGGTAAATTGGCAGGCTCCAGCCACCGGCAACCGGTTTCATGCGAAGTTCTTTGTTTTTCCATCCGTTAAAACTACCAGTTACATAAACTTTTCGGGCATCAGTAAAACCTTTTAATCGGAATTCGTGGTTATAACAATACAAAATTGAGTTGTACCCGTTTTCACCATCCGCTTCTTTCAGCATGTTTTCAGGATCATGAATCCATCGGCCATCGGTTATGTATTTATACAAATAGCGGCCCGGCTCAAGTTTCAGGCTTATTTCCCATCCGGAACCGGTTTTTTGCATCGGATGTTGCATGGTACTCCAGTTGTTGAACGTACCCGAAAGATATACCTGCCTTTTATTCTGAAATCCCGGAAGGTAAAAGTGTGTAATGCTGTCAGCAAATTGTATGGTTGGCTCCTTTGCAAATTGGTTGACTCCAAATTTCTTTGGCGGAAACAACATTGGATTCAACACAAAAGGCTTAACAAACCAATTGTCGTCAATAAGCAAAACATCATTAGGCCTGTAATCATCCTGGCCAGGCAAAGGCTTGGATATTTCGACTATGTTTTCGTTAATGCGGCTGATATCCCAGGTTACGCTATCGGCTGTAAAAGATGATATTCCTGTAAAAGCCTGAGCCACTAAAGAACTATCGAGGCTGAAAAGTGAAATGGTTTCTTTCTTTGTTTTATCCGACCACCGTTTATCCAGTTGAAAATATATGCGGTTGTTGTTGATATAGCAAACGTTATCATTCTGTTGAGCTACACTATATATTGAGGGAGCTGCAAAGGCAAGTAACAGGAAAACTATAAATCTGAGTTTCATTTAATTTCTCCTTTCCTAATACTGAAACTAAATTCGTTTTTACCAAAATTAAAACAAAAGACACCTTTTTGCCAGAAATCATAACCAAGCATTCCGTCAATCGAGCAGCCGTATGCTTCGCTCATTGCATCGAGATTTGTAATAATTGTTTCCATGCTTCCAAACTGGTGGCTGCCCGATTCGAATTCTTTCATGGTACCGGATAAAACTTCAACAGACTGCGAACTGGCACCACCCAAATTTGAGCGTCGGTTGATCTGAATTGTATTGAGTACTTTTTTTGAAACACTGCTGCTGATCACATTGGTTTCGGCACCTGTATCGAGGCAAAAATTAAGGGTTTTATCCCCGATATTTCCCTTTACCAGCAATATGTTATTTCGTTGTTCCAGTTTTTGAAAATATTCGAATTTTATTTCAGTGTTTTTCTGGCTGAGCAGGTTACCTTGTTTATCAATCCGGGTAAGTTGCAGCTCATTGTTATTGGCATCGAAAATAACTTCGAAGTTATCGATCATGTTAATCCCGAAAAGCCCGAGAATTTTAACTCCTCTCCGGTTTTCGATATGGCCCAGGTCGGCTAAATCAGCGGCAACATCTTCGTAATAGAGGTCCGAAATATCGATTCGTTTAACTATAATCCGGAGCACTTTATCGAATGAACCTGTTATTCCGCTTCCGCCGGATTTGGTGGAAGTAGCATATTTTCTGAAATAGGTTCTGTTCAGTACCAGTCCGGATGCGCCGGTGTCGAATATCAGGTTCCCAGCCTGGCCATCGATCCTGGCTTCGATAAGGAACAAGCGCCCTGCACGCTTCAGCGGTATGGTTATCGACTGGAAATCGCCTAAAGGTTCATCACTTTTATTCAGTAAAACGGATAAAAGGTCTTTGCCGGCAACTTGTTTCAGGATACAACCGGGATCATTATCCGCAAAGCTTTGCAGGCTGATGCAAATCAACAGTGCGATCAGTAT
>CAZBZA010000732.1:0-1985 GCA_964495865.1 uncultured Lentimicrobiaceae bacterium | reverse complement strand
ACTGCTTTAACTTTAAAGTTGCCTTTGGCACCTTTTTTTGCTTTCACAATTACTAAGGCCATTCCGTTAAATGCTTCACGCTCATGGCTTTTAAAGGGTACAAAACTGGTGGCATCGCCATTATCGGTTGCTACAATTTCACCAGGACCGTCAATCACAAACTTTATAAGAGGGTGGGAGCGGGGAACGGTAAGTCCTTCGTTATCCTGCACTTTTACAGTTACAAACACTAAGTCGGTACCGTTAGTGGTGATCATATTTTTATCAGCTGAAAGTGTTAGTTTTGAAGCTACTCCGGTAGTTTTCATTATATCAGTAGCCCATTGTTTTCCCTTTTTATAGGTTATCACTTTCAGCTCTCCTGGTTGATAAACTACATCGTCCCACACCAACCGGAAATCCTTTCCCGGAGTTTTCGATTTACGGCCAAGGCTTTTCCCGTTCAGGAATAATTCGGCTTCATCGCCTGAAGTATACACATGAACCGGGGTAATTGAATCAATGCGTTCGGGCCAGTTCCAATGTGGCAGAATGTGTGCCATAGGCAAATCAGGACGCCAATGCGACTGGTAAAGGTAGAACCTGTCTTTCGGGAAACCGGCCAGGTCAACGATACCAAAATAACTGCTGCGCGACGGGGCTTTGTTTTTCCGGAGTTCTTCCAGTTTTTGCTCCAGTTCGGCTTTTTTAGCAGGATCGTTGCGGAAATTCAGCAGGTTGGTTTCATCGGAATTGTAAGGTGTGGGCTCGCCAAGGTAATCAAAACCGGTCCAGACGTATTCGCCAAGGAGATGCGGGTATTTTGCGTTGGTGCGGAACTGATCATCGGGTGTACAGCCCCAGCCGGGTTTTGCGTAATCATACGATGAAATCTGCCAGTTTTTATAGTCGGTGCCAAAGAAATATTCGCCCCGCGAAGTAACTGTCGAAGCTGTTTCGCTGCCTATTGTTGGCTTGTTGGCATAGCGCGGATCGGCATCCCATTTTGGCTGCTGATCGAAAAAATAATTCACTCCCATAATATCGATATGTACCACCGAACCCACAGCACGGCTGTTATCGGGATCATTATATCCATTCGAAACAGGACGGGTAGGATCTTCGGTCCGCATAATATCAGCCAGGTGTTTTGTCATTTCAACATTCTGCTGATCCATAACCTCGTTGCCAATCGACCATATAAAAACCGAAGGATGGTTACGGTCGCGGTGAACAAGAGCTTTCAGGTCTTTTTCGTGCCATTCATCATAAATCTGGTTGTAATCCAGTTTCTTTTTACCGGTTTTCCAGGCATCAAAAGCTTCGTCCCAAACCAGGAAACCCATTTTATCAGCCAGTTCGAGCAATTCGGGCGCAGGAGGATTGTGCGAAGTGCGCAGTGAGTTGCAGCCCATTTCCTGAAGAATGGAAAGCTGACGCTGCAAAGCGCTGGTATTTATTGCCGCGCCAAGTGCTCCAAGATCGTGATGGTTGCAAGTGCCCTGTATTTCGACCCTGCGGCCATTGAGTAAGAATCCGTTTCGTGCAGTAAATTCGAGTGTGCGTATGCCAAAAGGAGTGTTGTAGGTATCAACCACTTTTCCGTTAACAAGTACATTAGTTTGAGCAAGATAACGGTTCGGCGAAATAATATCCCAGCGTTTCGGATTTGAGACGATAGCCTGGGAATTGACTTTTGTGTTTGATCCGGCAGCGATTGTGATTCTCTTTTCAATAAATGAACTCACTTTTGCGCCTTGTAAATCATTGATATTGATTTCGAATATAGTTGTCTGAATTTCGGCTTCAACCGGTTTTTTACCTTTATTTTCAACGTTTACTTCTATTTCAACTTGAGCCGAAGCATCCGAAATTTTCGGAGTTGTGATATACGTTCCCCAGTGAGCGACATGGACCGGATTTGTTTTAACCAACCAGACATGACGGTATATTCCTGCTCCCGGATACCAGCGCGAATCCCATTTTTCGGTATCGAGGCGCACGGC
>CAZBZA010000731.1:0-1987 GCA_964495865.1 uncultured Lentimicrobiaceae bacterium | reverse complement strand
AGCAAGGCGATTTCTGGGATGCTCAGAAAGATATGGCACTGGCTTTTGTTGGATCACTGTGTATGTTGTTCATAATCTATATCTTACACTTCATCAGGAGAAAAGGTAAGCATAAACGTTTTTATATTTTGAATTGATCCAGGGGACTGCTTAAGAGAATTTGAAAATGCAACTTAGTTACGAAATAAAAAAGGAACCAGTGTTTTAATACTGATTCCTTCATTTTTAAAAAAAATTTCGATTATTCTTACCTGGATCCCGGCGAAGTTTTACTTTCTGATTTTGATTTCCGTGCCGGAGTTGATTGTTTTGCCGGCTTAGTACCAGGATTAGCAGTGGGCCTGGCTGTTGATGGTTTTGATGTAGGTCTGTTTATGGTTGGCTTTGCAGCTTCCCTGGTTGCTTTTTTAACAGTTTCTTTCGAACTCGCCGGTTTTGTCGAAGGAGAAGTAGTTGCAGGCCTGGTGGAAGGATTACCTGTTGCCGGCCGTGTAGCTGGTTGAGTAGTAGCTGGCCTGGTAGTCGGGCGGTTTACGTTTTCATTTGTAGTTGGTTTTGTTGTCGGACGAGTAGTGGTTCCTGTACCAGGTTTGGTGGTTGGCCTGCTGACATTGGTATTTGTTCCGGGCTTTGTTGCAGGTCGGGTAACATTTGTGTTTGTTCCTGGATTTGCCGAAGGCCTGCTGGTATTATTTATGGTTGATGGCCTTGTTGCAGGTTGATACCCATTCGGATATCTTTTCTTGAAATCGGCTGATCCCTGGTTACGTGTTTCGGGATGTGAATACGTATTACGGTAGGTCCCGCTTTGCCTGTGCTGATACACCGTGTTAGAATAGGAACGGTGACCATGATAGTAATTATTGGTGTAATAAGGGTAGCGATAGTAATAGCTATGGCGATAGTAACCGTAATAGTGAGGGTGATAATGCGAATGATACCCATAATAATAATCCCAGTAAAAAGGTCTCCATGGGCTCCAATACGGTGGGTAATAACCCCAGTACCAGGGCGAACGGTACACTACATAAGCCGGTCTGTAAATATAAGTTACTACAGGCCAGGCGGCTACTTCAACATAAGTAGTTTTGGTTACAACCACAGTTTCTGTGTTATTGTTTCCTTTATAACCGGGATTAGGAGTTGAGGTTGATGAAGCATCGTCATAAATGGGTTCGATAATATAATTTTTGCCATACAATTCCTCATCGCCTATAAGTTGAACCTGAACCTGGTTGTTGGCATCCTTCTGAACGGTAAAAACTGCTACATCCTGATTTTCCTTTTCGTTTACAGCAACCTGTAAAACAATGGTATGATATTCACCATCAACATAATCGAGAACCTTTATGTAGTCAATACTATTATCGTTATTGAGGTCGAGGTTATTAATTTTTGAATCTTCAGCATTAAGGTTTTTCTCAAAGCCTTCGAGTGTTTCCGACTCCTGAAAAAGATTCATTACTGCATACAGGTTCAGATTGTCGCCCGGCAGATTTAATTTTTCATCGCCATTAGTCTGAGCTGCAGAAACAAAACCCAGGCTAGACAGCAGAAAAAAAACGGAGAAAATTTTTAAGTTTCTCATATCAGTAGATTATTAATTGGTATTTAAAAAAGTCAAAAGGTTTATAAAGTATCTTTTTACAATAATCATACCACTTGAATCTTATAGCTGCATCTGACAATACTTCGTTTGTTTTTTAACTACTGCAATCCTTTCAACCTGTGGAATTAGGCGCAAAATCATGATGCTGAGAATATCTGAATATTATGGCTCAATGATTTGTTTTAATATATTTCTGCTCATAGGGCTGTTGAAAAATCTTAACCGACTTTTGCTGATAAGCAGCTCATTTTATTTCCTCAATCTTACCCATGATTTTCAATAATGCTTCAGTTAATTTTGCTTCAGGAAAAATAACATTAAAGTCGCCCCAGAAATCATCGGGCATGCTATACGGCTGATCGGAAAATACAACGTTTG
>CAZBZA010000730.1:0-1994 GCA_964495865.1 uncultured Lentimicrobiaceae bacterium | reverse complement strand
ATTGAAATGATCTGTGCCGACTGGTCCATACCTGCCCTGTGCTGAACTGCTCCTGATATACCACATGCAATATATAGTTTTGGTCTTACGGTAACACCAGTTTGACCAACCTGCCGTTCGTGCTCAACAAAACCTGCATCAACAGCAGCACGAGATGCGCCAACCTGTGCTCCAAGAATGTCAGCAAGGTCAAAAAGCAGGTTGAAATTTTCTTTCGATCCGACACCATATCCACCTGAGATGATTACTTGTGAGTTTTTGATATCGATCTTGCTTTTTTCCATGTGCCGCTCAATAATTGTAACTGCAAAATCATCATCCTTCAGAATGCTTTTTGCATCAATTTTTACGAGCTTTCCTTTAAATTTATTGGAAAAAACTTCCTTTTTCATCACACCTTCCCTTACAGTAGCCATTTGCGGCCTTGTTTCGGGATTGATGATAGTAGCAATAATGTTACCACCAAAGGCAGGTCTGATTTGGTACAGAAGATTTTTATACTCCGTTTGAGTTTTGTTTTCGAAATGGTCGCCGATTTCGAGGCTGGTACAGTCGGCGGTAAGCCCGCATCGAAGTGCCGAAGCTACACGCGGAGCTAAATCGCGGCCAATACTGGTTGCACCGAAAATAGCTATTTCGGGTTTCTCTCTTTTAAAAAGATCAAGGATAATGGATGCGTGAGGAAGTGTGGTATAAGGGAAAAGTCGTTCTTCGTCAGCATAATGAATTACATCAACTCCAAACGGATACAGCTGCGATTCAAGGTTTTTAACCTTATAACCTATAACTACTGCTTCCAGTTTTACTTTAAGATCATTTGCCAGTTTTTTTCCTTTCGAAAGGAGTTCGAGACTTACGTCTGCAATCAGGCCTTCGTCAGTAACTTCGCAATAAACAAATATGTTGTTCACGTGCTTATGGTATTAGTCAGTGATTTTTATTTATAAAAAGATTAACCAATTACATGGCTGTTGATCAGATTCTGCATCAGACCTTCAATTTCCTTATCGGAATTACCAAGAACGGTTGAATCTTTATGTTGAAATACAACATTTTCGATCTTTTTTACTTTGGTAGGAGATCCGGAAAGTCCCAGCATTTCGGGTTCAGCTTTCAAATCGTCGGCTGTCCATTCATCAATTAGCAAGTATGGACGATCAGTATATAGTTCGGTATAGTCTTTAGTTTCGTTCTGAAGTTCGGTAACCGTGCGGGCGTGTTTGTATTTCATCAGGAGTTTACCAACGCGCTGCCGACAAACCGGTGCTGAACTGTGAACTGTGATAGCCGCAGGTAAAGTTGAATTAACAACTTCCACTCCCCTTTCGAGTCTTCGTTTGATAATGATTTTTTTTGCATCAACCGAAAGAATTTCTTCCGCGTAGGTAATTTGAGGAATACCAAGCTTTTCGGCAGTTTGTGGGCCAACCTGTGCAGTATCGCCATCAATTGCCTGGCGACCAGAAATTACCAGGTGGTAAGGAGCCAGTTTTTTAACAGCCAACGATAAAGCATAAGAAGTGGCGAGAGTATCTGATCCGGCAAATTTACGGTCGGTAATAAGGTAACCTCTGTCGGCACCGCGATACATAGCTTCACGAATGATTTCAGCAGCACGGAAAGGCCCCATGGTGAGAATAATGACTTCTGCTTCAGGTATCTTATCTTTGATGCTCAGAGCCTGTTCTAGGGCATGTAAATCTTCGGGATTGAAAATGGCAGGCAAGGCGGCCCGGTTAACAGTGCCATCTGCTTTCATGGCATCTTTTCCAACGTTCCGTGTATCAGGAACCTGCTTGGCTAGCACAATTATTCTAAAACGCATAAATGGTAAATCAGGTTATGACTTAGAAATTTCCCGGGAATGACATCAGAGCGATGAGTTGAGAAATCAGGATCGCAAAATTACTCTTTTAGGTGAAATCTGCAAAAAAAATGCTGTAATGCAGGCTGAATCAAGGTTTTAAATATTCAAAATATTGCATATCTATCTA
>CAZBZA010000729.1:0-1994 GCA_964495865.1 uncultured Lentimicrobiaceae bacterium | reverse complement strand
TAAATAGAGCAGTTGTTTCGCAGAAAAATCATAGTATTACCTTCCGCCAGCTGAATATCCATACCCAGAATATTCATATTTATCCAAACGCTTACGAGATAAACATTATAACCCAGCCATCCCGTAATGCTCATAAATGCAGGAATCCCATATATAATATATGAATACTGCCACCAAAGCTTATGTACAGCAAACGTTATTATCACAAAAAGCGCGACATCAACAAAAGGACGGGCCTGCTTCGAATTCAGAAAAGATTTCAGTTGAAGATAATAAGATTTCATCTATCGCGAATTGGTTAATTGGTTGCTTATTTTAGATTTATTAATGCTTTTTCAGTAGTATTTTTTTATGAGTTACAATCCAAACCGAGACGGATATTCGTACCTTCTGGAGTAAATGAGATAACACATTTCCAAATCAAATAAATGTATTCTCTTTATTTTTTTCCTGTTGTACATTAAATATGCCCTGAAGACTTACATACTGGAATAACTAAAAAGTTTTCCACGGTGAGTTACGTAAGCTGAATTTAATTTCCAAACTTACAAAAAATCATTATATGAGAGAAGTTTTGCTTAACACCATGCATCGAAATGTTAATACCATATCCAAAGTGGATTTCGAAAAGAATAAATTTGAAGAAATAGTGATCTGGAAGGCATCATATACTGATAGGGTAATGGCAGGAAAACCTGATTATAAAAGAGTGATTCGGGAAACAATTTCTATTAGCTAAATAATTTTCACGGCCCTGCCAGCTCAAAAATTCCAATTTTATCTTTTTACTTCTTTCATTGATTGCATCAATAGAAATAATGTCGTTCAGCATCAATGCTTTGCCGATTGTCTCCTAACTCAACTGAACATATTTACATCAAAACAAGCAATGAAGTACCTTAATAGAATGGCAAAGTTTTATTAAAAAGATTGCCAAAATCATTCCGATATTAAAATTGTAGCTTCAAATAATGTACCTTTGAAAACTGATTTCAGGATCAAAGACTTTAAAACATTTTTCTATAAACGATTGAAGATAAAAGTATTATGTTAGCTACAATTCTTTCATCGCTGAAGGATTTCTTTATAGAATTCATGCAGCCTGAGAGCCGGATATTTCTGGCTTTCATAGCAGCCGAACTTCTCAGCGCTTATTCTATTCCGATTATTGTTCAGATAGCAAAAGCAAAATCACTCACCTCTGCACCTAATCACCGTACTTCGCACAGCAATGTAGTACCTACCATAGGAGGGTTAGCTTTGTTTGCTACCATACTCGTAGTATCTCTATCGACTATTAATATTTCCGGTTTTAGTTTTTTAAAGGAAAATACAACAATGCCTGCTCTTCCCAGCATTATAGCAGGTGTAACTATACTTTTTTTTATCGGGATGAAGGATGACTTACTTGGGCTTCACTGGAAAAAGAAACTTATCGGTGAAGTTACCGCAATGCTGATCCTGTGCATTATTGGCGACCAGCGAATATCCAATCTGCAGGGAATTCTGGGCATTCATGAAATAAATTACCTTACGAGTGTAATACTAACTGTATTTGTTGGGGTGGCACTTATTAATGCCTTTAACCTTATTGACGGAATTGACGGTCTTGCTTCAGGAATTGCCATTATCGCTTCGTTTACTTTTGGATTAAACTTTTTCCTGTCCGGTGAAAAAGAATATGCAATCCTATGTGCTATAATAATTGGCGCGCTCCTGCCCTTTTTCTATTTCAATGTTTGGGGTACAAAGAATAAACTTTTTATGGGTGACACAGGTTCATTGATATTAGGATTTCTGATGACTGCTCTTGCTATCCGTTTTAATAAACTGTTTTTTGTCCCCGGTAGTGAGTATTCACAATCAACAGCCGTCATTTCCATTGCAATCCTGATAATTCCTCTTTTCGATACTGCCCGTGTATTTGCACTTCGTATTCATAAAGGCAAGAGTCCGTTCAGTGCTGATAAGAGGCATATACATCATATGATGCT
>CAZBZA010000728.1:0-1995 GCA_964495865.1 uncultured Lentimicrobiaceae bacterium | reverse complement strand
ACATTATCGAAAAACGCCATGTAATTGCCAGGCAAGGATTCGTAACGACCACGGAATTTTTTGCCAAATGTTTCAGTATTCAGGATGCCGCGTTGAGTAGCCGGTTCAATTCCATAGCTTTTACTTCCCGGCTTTTTACCTTTGCGAAGCTGTGCTTCCTGCACATCAAGTCCATATTTAACATATGAACCTTTTGTACCGTGAACCTGAAAACGTGGACCAGCTTCCTTAACGAAAACGCTGGCTTTTAGTGAAACGTTAAGATCGGGATAAATAAGTTTAAGATCGAAAGAATCGTCGGTAACACTACCTTCACGTTGATTGAACAAACGGGCGAAAACACCTTCGGGCTTGCCAAACAAGCTGACAGCCTGATCGATAAGATGAATACCTAAATCAAATAAAGTACCGCCTCCTTCCTCCTGCTGGTAGCGCCATGCGGCACGGGAAATTTCGGGTGTAAACCGGTCGAAACGCGATTCGTATTCCACTATTTTACCCAGGTATCCCTGGGCGATAATATGTTTCAGCGTAAGCAAATCACTGTCCCAGCGGCGGTTATGAAATGGGAACAAAAGTTTTCCCGATTTTCGCGAAACGTCAATAAGGCTTTGAGCTTCAGTACTGTTAACGGTAAAAGGCTTTTCAACAATAACATATTTTCCGGCTTCGAGAGCTGCTTTTGCCTGCGGAAAATGCAACTGATTAGGCGAGCACAGGATAACCAGATCAATTTTCGGATTGGCAAGCAATTCATCAAATGAAGCTGTAGTCTGAGTTTTTGGATATTTTATCGCAGCTAAAGCGCCGGAGGTAACAATTGTATGAAGGTTAAATTTAGGATTTGCAGCAATAAAAGGAGCATGAAAAACCTGTCCGGAAAGACCGAAACCAACAATACCGGTATTTAATACCGAAGCATTTTTACCTGATTTCGAATTGTTGCCGGCCATTTCCCCTTTTTAGAGATTAAACAATCACTTCCTTTTCTTTATCCCAATAAGTTCTGCGTCCTTCTTTATAAGAAACGGTTCCCATGTGTGCAGCCATTGCTTCCTGAAATGCCTGGTCGATATTGCAACTTGGCTGAGCTCCGTTTCCGGCGCGGATACAGTTAATCCATTCGCGTAAATGAAGATGGGTGGTATCAACTGCTTTCCCATCGCGGTAGGTATATAGGAGCCCGCGGCCGGCAAAGTATTTTTCAGTTGGTGAAGTAACGGCATCAACAGCTCCCTGCCCGGGAACATAAGAGAAAATAGGCTTAAACGGCTCAACTATTCCTTGCTCCAGTTTCTCTTTGTAACGTGTGGAACGCGGATCGACATTAACAATAAGTGTGTCTCCAAGTTCGAGGTAAGCATCGTGGCCCATTATCACTTTTCCCCTGTTTTTCTCGCTGGCGAGTGTGGCGCTGTATAAAAGTGTAAGATCACGATCGGGATACTCCATGGCCATATTTAATACATCGGGAACAGTGCGGCCATCTTTAAAGAAATATATACCACCGGATGCCATAGCCGAATGAGGGATTCCAAGATCAAGAATCTGGTTAAGTGCATCGAACTCATGGGTAAAAAGGTCGCCGCTCAGCCCGGTGCTGTAATCCCACCAGCAACGCCAGCGGAAAAAGCGTTCCAGACTGAAATCGTGCCAGGGTGCCTGCCCGATAAACTGTTTCCAGTCGATAGTTTGCTCGTTGGCTTCGGGGGCAATATCGTAAACCCATGCTCCATTGGGATCGTTGCGGTTGGTACACACTTCAATTAAGGAAATTTTACCAATCACATCCTGCTTAATAAGCGATTTTGCAACGTTATAACTTTCGGTTTGCCGCCCCTGGTGCCCGAGCTGAAAAACGATTCCTGTTTCCTTAACTACATTCCGGATTTCGTAAGTCTCAGCTATTGACCACGATAAAGGTTTTTCGCAATACACATGCTTGCCTTTACGGGCGGCTTCCAATGCGACGGGTACATGCCAGTGATCGGGAGT